>CAZLOF010000139.1:0-9784 GCA_964560745.1 uncultured Thermoflexus sp. | reverse complement strand
GCATAGGTCAATGACTCACGTTGCACTTTTACGCCTTCTTTGGCTTCAATAGCTTGATGCAACCCTTCGGAAAAGCGACGGCCATGCATTAAACGACCTGTAAATTCATCAACAATCAGAATTTCGCCCTTTTCATCCACCACATAATCACGGTCTTTCTCAAAAATCACATGCGCCCGCAAGGCATTGTCCAAATACGGGGTCATTTGGGCATATTCAGCCGAATAAATATTGTCGATACCCAACCAACGCTCGATATTTTCAATACCTTCTTCGGTCAGCGTCACATTTTTGCTGCGGGCTTCAACAATATAATCACCATCGGGGTCTTTGGGGTCGTTGCGCTCGCTTGGTTTTAGGCGTTTCACCAATTGGGCAAATTGCACATATTGCTCCGATGGCTCATCGGCGGGGCCGCTAATAATGAGCGGTGTGCGGGCTTCGTCGATCAACAAGTTGTCAACTTCGTCAATAACGGCAAAATACAACAAAGGTTGTCCATTTTTACGCGGGTCAGCTTCATTTGTCCGTACCCGTTGCACACAATCGGCCAACTCGGTGGTCATGTTATCGCGCAAATAATCAAAGCCATATTCGTTATTTGTGCCATAAGTGATGTCGCATTGATAAGCCTCGCGGCGTGGCACAGGCCGCAAGTTCATCAAACGATCATCAGCCGATGGGTAGTTGGCATCAAAGACATAGGTCGAATCATCGACATGCCCATTGCCCGCCGATTGCAAAATGCCGGTCGTCATACCCAAGGCGTGATAAACCTGCCCCATCCATTGGGCATCGCGTTTTGCCAAATAGTCGTTTTGGGTTACCAAATGCACACCTTTGCCGGTTAATGCGTTTAAATATAATGGGCAAGTAGCAACCAAGGTTTTACCTTCCCCGGTACGCATTTCGGGGATCTTGCCTTGGTGAAGCAAGGCCCCGCCCACTAATTGCACATCATAATGCCGCATTCCGGTGACGCGGCGACTAGCTTCGCGTACGGCGGTAAACGCTTCAGGCATTAAATCATCAAGGGTTTCGCCGTTGGTTAACCGGGCACGAAATTCGCTGGTTTTATTGCGCAATTCGGTATCCGTCAGTTTCATATAATCAGGCTCAAGCTGGGCGCAGCGTTGCACGAGCGGTGCAAGGCGTGCCAAGGCCTTATCGCTCTCGCTGCCCACGAGCTTGGTCAGTAAGTTTCGTAACATAGCGGGTGAATTATATCGGGCAAGCGTGAGTTAAGTTGCAAGTGGCAACACGCCCCAAAATAAGAGGAAACTGAGTAATAGAACAGATTCCGAGTTAATGAAAAATTTTGCCGATTTCACGATCTATCTCTCACAGCTACGCTATGAGAGATAGATCGTGAAATCGGCCCTTCATCTTTTAGAAATTTGCGCTAGTAACAGTCCTTGAAATAACCTGCAACTTTGCAACTTTGTTTCAATAACACAAAAATCGGGCATAAGTCACATGACTAAAAGATAGACATCATTATATAATTATTTATATCTATCAGATTAACATTAAATCTAACAGATACGAGCATCTAAATCACAGATTGACCGTCGTACAAAAGGAGATAATTTATGACCACACCGCATTCCGCACTGCTCTTAGGCATCGCAACGGCGCTATTACTTAGCGCCTGTGCCCCACAAACGCCCGCCGCAAAACAGGCCGAAGTAACTCGTGTCGTCGAAGTCACACGCTTCCCGACCCCAACGGTAGCTGCCCCGCCAACCCCCAAGCCAACATTGGCGGCTGGCGAACAACCCAAACATGCAACAGAAGTGAAATATGGGGATCTCACCCGCAAAATTCGTGCTCGTGGAAACTTGATCTGCGGGGTCAGCAATTTATCGCCGGGGTTTGCTCATTCGGTGACGTTGAGTGACGGTCAACTCGATTTTAAGGGACTAGATGCCGATATCTGCCGTGCATTAGCCATTACGATGTTGGGCGATGTCAAAAAATTATTTATTGTGCCAATCGATGACAAAAACAAACTGCAAAAATTGCACGATGGCGAAGTCGATGTGCTCATCCGTAATTCGATATGGACAATGCAACAAACCGAAGACTTAGACGTTGATTACATTATTGTTACTTATTATGATGGTCAAGGGATTGTCAGCTCTAAAAAAAGTGGCATTAATAAAATCGAAGATTTGTCTAACAAAACCATTTGCGTGGCCGAAGACACCACTTTTGAATGGAACTTAAAAGATCAACTAACCCCGCGCGGTATTACTTATAAAACCCTTAAGTTTCCACAAAGCAGCCATGCGTGGGCGGCTTATGAGGCCGGCAAATGTGATGCTTATACCAATACAAAATCTGACATTGTGGCCCAAATGAGCCGAGCCTTGGATCCGAAAGAGCACACCTTGCTCGATGCGACATTATCGAAAGAACCCCTCGGCCCGATGATTCGTCATGGCGATGATGAATGGTATGACTTGGTGAAGTGGACTTGGTATGCATTGTGGGCAGCAGAAGAATATGGGATTACCTCTAAAAACGTAGATGAATTTGTGGCGAAGTCAAAAAACAAAGAAATTCGCCGCTTCTTGGGGTTAGAAGGGGGAGTGGCGAAAAAGCTTAATACACACCCATCTTGGACGGTTGATATTATTAAAGCCGTAGGCAATTATGGCGAAATTTGGGATCGTCATTTGGGCGATAACACCCCAATTAAGTTGCCGCGTGGGCCAAATGGCCTTTATTTGCAAGGTGGATTGCTTTATTCGCCCCCGTTCAGAGCAAATTAACAGACTTAGATGCAAGCACATATTGATGCCTATGGGCTTGCAAACACGTTCAAGGATCTACGTCATGACAAACCAATTTTTTAAAAATATAAAACAAAAAGCTGTGCGCTTAACCTCCCTACTCATCGTCGGGGCGGTTGTTAGCGCATGTGGTGCCCCCATTAACCCACAAACCCTCGAAGTTACCCGCATTGTCGAAGTAACCAAGGTCGTTTCACCCGCAAGCATTAATCAAGTTAAACCAACCCCAACCAATTCACCTTATGCTAACAATGCCATTGAGGGTGAATTGGAATTTGGCGATATTCTCAAAAAGATAAAGGAACGGGGGAAGGTATTATGTGGCGTCACCACCATCGCACCGGGGTTTGCCATAAAAGATGATAAAGGCGTATGGAAAGGCCACGATGTGGATATTTGCAAGGCATTGGCGGCGGCTGTGTTTGGCGATATCACTAAAGTTGAAATTAAACCCGCGATCGGCATCAATAAACTACGCGATCTGCATAATGGCGAATTTGATGTGCTGATTCGTTATTCAACTTGGACAGTGCAACATACAGCAGATTTAGAAGTTGAATATATTATTGTGACTTATTATGATGGGCAAGGTGTGATTGCAAATAAAAGCAAAGGGTTTAAGACATTAGCCGATCTAAAAGGCAAGCCAGTATGCGTTACTTTATTTACAACGGCTGAATGGAATATGGCCGACAAGATGGAAGAACTGGGCATTGAATACAATCCGGTCACTTATGATTCGCCTAAAGATGCTTGGGCCGCCTATGAAAGTGGTATTTGCGAGGCCTATGTAAATGATAAAAGCACTCTCGCCACCCAATCGGCTGCCGCAGCCAAACCAGCAGATCATCGAATTATGGATCTGACTCTTGCGAAGGAATCGTTAGGGCCAGTGGTGCGTCATGGCGATGACCAATGGTTTGACATTGTGAAATGGACCTATTACGCACTATGGGCCTCAGAAGAATATGGCGTGACTTCTAAGACCGTTGATCGGGTATGGACAACCAGCAAAGACCCTGAAACCCGCCGTTTATTGGGATTAGAAGGGGGTGTAGCCGAGAAATTAGGTGTTGATCGCCGTTGGGTTTATAACATGGTCAAGTTGGTGGGCAATTACCAAGAAATCTGGGATCGCAACCTCGGCCCCGATACACCCAATGCCTTGCCGCGTGGCTTGCACAATTTGTATATCAATGGCGGGATGCAATATTCGCCTCCATTCAGGTTAAATTAGCAAAAAATGGTTTTCGCCGGATGCGCGGTATCTACTCTAACAAGGCTAGGGGCGATATCGCGCATCCGGCATTTTGTGTTTTTCACTCCCTAAGCAGTGGTACACTCGCAGCCAATGGAAAAGCGGCGAATTCCTACCACATTGATTGTGCTATTGGTGTTTTCATTGTTGGGGGTTGGTGCGGCAGCTTTGGTCATTGGGGTCTCAAATGCCCAACTCACCAACTCAACCGCCAATAACACCCCAGTACGCAGGGTATTACGCGAAAATACCCCCGCCCCCGATTTCACTCTCACCACCCTTGAAGGCGCAAATATTAAATTAAGCGACTATCAGGGTCGGCGTATCATGCTCAATTTTTGGGCCTCGTGGTGCGCCCCTTGTTTGGCCGAAACGCCTGATCTGGTCTCGGCTTATAACAATTTGCTTAAACAAGGCGAATCAGACATATTGTTCGTCGGCATTGGGGTCAATGACGACATTCAAAACCTGCGTAAATTTGCCGAGAACAATCGGGTGCCCTATCTGATCGTTCATGACCCGACGAGCGTTGTAGCCGATGCTTATGGCGTTATTGCTATGCCCATCACTGTTTTTATCGACGAAAAAGGGCTGGTGTATCGCAAATTTATTGGCGCAGTTAAACAACAACAGGTGATGGATGTGTTTAAAGAGATGAAAGGCGGAAAATAGAGGTCAGTAGTCAATAGGCCGTAGTCAGCAGCCAGATAATTCATAAACCCAAAATCTAAAGTCTAAAATCCAAAATATGAATAATCCTTCTTTTGCAGTCATTGGCGGCAGTGGCCTCTATGCCATGCCCGGTTTGAGCGATGTCAGTGAGCATCACATTTCTACCCCGTTTGGTGACCCGTCAGATGTCATCATCATTGGCACACTCGCTGGGGTGCGGGTGGCATTTTTGCCGCGACATGGGCGCGGGCATCGGCATCTCCCCAGCGAAGTGCCTTACCGCGCCAATATTTACGCCCTAAAAAGTTTGGGGGTCAAGCACATCGTCAGCGTTAGCGCCTGCGGCAGCTTGCGCGAAAACCTAAAGCCGTGTGACATTGTGGTTCCCGACCAATTATTTGATTTCACCAAAGGCAAACGCGAAGGCTCGTTTTTTGGTGGCGGCATCGCTGGGCATGTGTCGTTTGCAGAGCCATTCTCAAAATCATTAAATACAGCCTTATTAAAGGCTGTGCGAGATGCCGGCGGCACGGCGCACACGGGCGGCACTTTGGTTACGATCGAAGGGCCTCGTTTTAGCAGCAAAGCCGAAAGCCACGCCTTTCGCGCTTGGGGTTGCGATATCATCGGGATGACGGCTTCACCCGAAGCGGCATTGGCCCGCGAAGCCGAGATCGATTTTGCCATTATGGCGCATGTCACCGATTACGATTGCTGGCACGAAGAAGAGGCCGCCGTCACAGTTGAAATGGTAATCGAACGTCTACACGCCAACCTCAGTATCGCCCAGCAAGCCATCACCAATATTGCACCTGTCATTGCTAGCTTGCCACACGAAAGCGCGGGCTTTATGCGATCAGCCGTAATGACCACCGCCAAAGATAGCATGTCTCAACAGGCGCGTCAAAAGCTCGATCTGCTGATTGGGCGCTATTTGTAAATGGGTGAATGAGTGATTAAAATCACCCATTCACTCACTCACACCATGAAAACGATCCATTGGCTACTCACCTTGCTATCGCTGACGCTAAATTGTGTGGTGATTGGGGCATTGGTTTATGGCGTGATGTTCGCCCGTCAAATTGCGGGCGGGGCCGCCGATTCACTCGAATCAATCGGCAATCAAACTATCAACTACAGTGTGCGTA
The DNA here is from genome assembly GCA_964560745.1 of uncultured Thermoflexus sp. Classification (GTDB taxonomy): domain Bacteria; phylum Chloroflexota; class Anaerolineae; order J036; family Brachytrichaceae; genus AQU-03. The sequence goes on along the minus strand of CAZLOF010000139.1, from coordinate 3,908 downwards.
TCAGTCAAACCGTGCCAGTACGGGCCACAGTGCCATTCAACCAACGGCTCGACATCCCCATTAACCAAACTGTGCCGGTCGATACCATCATTCAAATTAACCCAACTTTACCCGTCGTCGGACCAATTGCGCTCGATGTACCCGTAAAAACCAACATTCCCATTCGTATTACTGTACCCATCAGTTTTAGTCAAAGCATCCCTGTCAACGCCGATGTGCCCATCAACCTCGTTGTGCCCATTCAAATTCGCATTGCCGATACCGAGCTAAAACCACAAATGGATGCTTGGGTGCGCTTGCTGCGACAAATTGCTCAATAAAATGAATTGGCTCCCTACTATCCGTGAATTGACCCTTGAATTGGTGTGTGCGCCAAGCGTAACCGAAAGCGATGGCGAAAGCAATTTCGCCGCGCATGTCAAACAGGTGTTGCTCAAGCAGCCCTATTTTCAGGCCAACCCCCAGCATATTCAATTACTACGCACCCAACACGATTTTCGTGAGCGTTATGTCATTTGTGCGTTGGTGCGCGGCAGCGGCAGCCAAACTGTCTTGCTCACCGGCCATTACGACACAGTCAGCACCGCCAATTATGGCGCGCTGGAGGCATGGGCCACCGACCCCGAAGCGCTATTACCCCGCCAAATTGACGAATTGCGGCAACACGCCGCCAGCGCCTCCGACCTCGCCGCCTTACACGATCTGCAAAGCGGCGATTATTTGCCCGGGCGCGGCACACTCGATATGAAAAGCGGCTTGGCGGTTGGGTTGGCGCTATTGCAACACTTTGCCGAGCAGCCCGACCGCCACGGCAATCTGCTCTTTGCTGCCGTATGCGATGAAGAAAACTACTCGCATGGCATGCGCTCAGCCCTCACCCAATTGCCCGCGCTAGCAGCACAATGGGGGCTAGACTTGCAAGCCGCCATCAACCTCGACGCTGGGTTAAATAACCCCGACGGCAGCGAAGCCCGTAGCATTTATCTGGGCAGTGTTGGCAAATTTTTACCCACCGCCTTTTTTGTGGGCCGCCCTACCCATGCCGGTGCGCCCTTCGATGGCATCAACGCCAATTTACTCAGCAGCGAATTTGTGCGCCTATGCGAAGCAGGCGACGCGCTCGCCGACCCATCCCCCACCCTCGGCGAAATGCCACCCGCGCCAGTATGTTTGCAACAACTCGATCTCAAGGGTTATTACGATGTCACCACGCCTTCAGCGGCATGGTGTGCATTTAATGTGCTGACGTATTCAGCAACCCCAGCCGAGCTATTGGCGCGGTTACATACAGCGGCAGCGCAGGCCATGACAAACGCCATCACCCACATGCAGCAACGCGCCAAACGCTACGCCCAACAATCGGGCATCGCCACCCAGCTTAACTGCGGCGCAGCCCAAGTCTTCACCTTCGAGCAGCTAACGGCTTTGGCGCAACAACGCAGCGGGGCAAATTGGGCCGCCGTTACCGATGAAATCGCCCAACACGCGGCAGATATGACCTTAAATGCGTTGTCGGTCAGCCGCACCATCACCGTCCGTTTGGTGCAGGCGGCGCAATTACAGGGGCCAGCCGCTATTGTGGGGTTTGCGCCAGTTTACTATCCGGTGGCGCTGTTGAATGGCTCAAGCGGCGCAACGCGGTTACGACACATCGTCGAGGCTGAGGCCGCAACACTCAACCGCGCCCAAAATGCCGGTATTCGCCTGCAACATTTCATCCCCGGCATCGCCGACATGAGCTTTTTTGGCACCCAAATGGGCAACAGCCACGACAACGCCGCGATTATGCCCAAACTCACCCCAGGTTGGGCGACCCGTTGGTGGATGCCTGACCCAAGCCAAGCATTACAACTGCCTTCGGTCAACATCGGCCCATGTGGGCGTGATTATCATCAGCGCACCGAGCGAGTATATATGCCGTATAGCTTCGGCATCTTGCCTGAATTGGTGTGGCGCATTTCGCTAGCATTATTGAAGAATTAAAGCAAATTCCTTAAAATACAGCTTAGTGCGCGTCCCCAGACGCGCATCTCGGCCTACGCAAAATGCGCGTCTGGGGACGCGCACTAAGCACGGGCATAAAATAAAGCTAATTTCCCGCTGGCAAATCAAACTCTTGAACACCACTGCCAGCCGCATCGGTCACCAACAATTTGTTGCCCGAAATAGCAACCCCTGTAGGCATAGCATTACCTTGAAAGACCACATTGGGCAAATCGATTGCTTTGCCGGTGGTAGTGTTAAAGGCTAACACTTGCTTGGTCTTGGGACTGGTGACAAACAAAGTATTGCCACGGATGGCCATATAGGGCTTATGGTCAATATTTTGCAATTCGCCTTGTTGCATATTTTGCCAAACCTCAACTGGGAATTGTCTGACATAACGATATTCAGCATCAAAGACTTGGATGCGCTTGTTCCATGTATCTGCCACATAAATATTGCCAGCATCATCAACCTCTAACCCAACCGGTTCGCTAAATTCGCCATCACCCGCGCCAGCTTTGCCAAATTGTGCCACGAAGTTGCCTTCGGCATCAAAGGCTTGCACCCGTTTATTGCCTGTATCTGTCACCAACAAACGGCCTTTTTTATCCAAAATCAAGTCACGCGGGCCAAAGAAGGTGGTTTGTTTGCCTTGACCATCGGCAGTGCTAACACCCGGGTTGCCCCACATTTGCAAAACATTACCATCTTTATCAAATTTTTGAATACGATGGTTAAAGGTGTCGGCCACAAATATGTTTTGCGCCCCATCGACCAATACCGCCCAAGGCGTATTAAATTTGCCAGTTTGGTTGCCTAGCCCGCCCCAACTGGCCTTTACCTCGCCATTGACATCAATACGCAAAACGCGATGGCTGCGCGGGTCGGTGACAACCCGTTCGCCGTTGGTCATTAAGGCCAACCCAGCATAATTTTTGCCTTTTGCTGCCACCGGCACAGGCGGCGCGATGGGCGCGCCGCTATTACCTGCCGCAACCGCCCCCACGCGATAATCCCAGACTCGCGATGCCACATCGTTACGCACAAACAAATACATTTTGTGCCCGGGCGACCAGTTTTCAGGTGTTAATGATTGAATGTTATACAACTCGGCATATTTTTTGTAATCGCGATTAAAGATAATATCCCAAATCGCTGCCCGCCATTTGGCCTTGCCAATATTGTTTGTGATGTTCGTGAGTTTCAAATCCTTGTAATCTTCCATCGGCCACCACACCAACATATAGTCAAAACGGGTGTAATCGGCGGCGAGTTGGGTGAGCATATCATTGGCCTTGGGGTTATGTGCCCCAATCAACATGGCATCCATCTCTTTAAAATCGCCGGGCAAATCGCCACCCAAGAAACGGGCATTAGGATATTCGCGCATATACCAGCTCATCGGCCATGCGGCATCGCTGTCATAGCCAACCCGAATGCTATTGCCACCACTCAAACGCACCGATAATTCTTTGATTTGATCAAGTGCGGTTTTAACGGTATTGCCGCCATGCGCATAAAACAAAAACTCTTTGGTGTAGTCATAATTAATAAACGCGGCTGTATAGGCAGTGCGAATGGTGAGCACACTGAGCAAGGCCATAAATGCCAAGATCATACTATTGCCCAACAAAACCCCCTTGGCTTTGTTTGCACCCAACAATCTGCGCATGCCGGCAAACAACACGCCTAAAAGCAAGATTGTCACCACTGCTTGCCCCAATTGCGCAGTCGCCTTGCCAGTGTTAGCCACGTCAGTTGCATCGGGCAAACCAAACACCAATGACAACGCCCGCACTACCAAAATGACGGCCAACCCTACAAAACCCATCACCCACAATTTATGATTGCCGCTCAATTCACGCCAAGCACTCAGGCGGTCAAATATTTGATTACAAAACCAACCCGTCATAAAAATCATG
>CAZLOF010000138.1:6908-9819 GCA_964560745.1 uncultured Thermoflexus sp. | reverse complement strand
CATCCTCACTTTCGGTCTGTTTACGGCGCACCGCGTCATCTAATAGCAGTAACTGTGGCGGAAACAAGTCAATTCGCCGTTTTACGTCGGGAATTTCTTGCTCAAGCGCCAAAATACGTCGATTGTCTTGGCGGCGTTGCTCTTCAAGATAGGCAATCGCAGCCGCAGGTTGGTCTAAGCGCCGTTCAATATCGAGTGTTTGCACCTGCACCCGCCCAATTAGTTCGGCCAAACGGGCATCTTCAAGCTTACGTGCCTCAATTTCTTCGCTATAGCGGGCATAGGGCTTTACCTCTTTTTTGGTTTCATTAATCAGCCTCATCACCGATTCACTCTCAAGCTGTCGCACTCGTTGGGTGTCACGCTCTGCCTTTACCCGCAGTTCATCGACTCGGTTAATACCAAGCAGAAACTCTGAGCGCAATTGCTCAACTGCCGAATTCCAACCCATGGCCCGTGAAATCTGACCACGCAACTCTGAAAGGGTCGCCTCGACCCCAACTGAATAACGCGAGCGTGCCTCTAGTTCACGGGTCAACGACTCAACCCGTCCTTGAAGTTGCATAATCATTTCACGATCTTTACGACGTTCCTCGTCATAATATTGAAATTGTTTGGAAATTTGATTGATATCCATGTGTATATAGGTTATCGATTATTGAGCTATCGTCATCTTGTAATCGTTATATTTTTTTGCAACGATTCAGTATTATGCTAGTATTCTATACCTTGACAATGGCTATTTAAAAAGGGCATATCATTGCATTAATAAAACTGCGCTTAGTATAAATCTGGCGTTGCCGATATGGAGTTTAGCGTGAATTGGATCAAAAACAAGCTGCTTTGGTTGTGTGTTGGAATATTGTTAGTGAGTGTTGGGCTAAGTTTATACACTTATAACGCAATGTATCGCTATATTCTTAGTTTGGCAAACCTGCCACCCATTATCGAGATTTTCGAGCCAAATGCCCCTGTTGCCATAAAACCAACCCCCGACTCTCGCCCCGGTACCGAAACAACCCTTTCAGAGACCGATTTACCCAAAGCATGGGACGGCAAAGAACGCATCAATGTTTTATTAATGGGCATTGATCAACGACAAGGCGAAACAGAACGCGGTTATCGCACCGATACCATGATGTTGCTCACAATCGACCCGGTAACGCTACAAGCTGGGATGTTGTCCATCCCCCGCGACTTGTGGGTTCCTATTCCCGGTTATGGCAATAACCGCATTAACCTTGCTAATTATTATGGCGATGCCGATGACTATCCGGGCGGCGGGCCGGCGCTTGCCAAAAAGACAGTAGAACAAGTGATCGGCGTGAGAGTGCATCATTACGTGCGCATCAATTTCACGGCCTTCGAGTCGCTTATCGACCGCATCGGCGGCATTACCATTGATGTGCCTGAGGATATTTATGACCCGAAATACCCAACCGGCAACTATGGAATTGAAGTTTTTAGCATCAAAAAAGGCAAACAAGTGCTTGATGGGGCAACGGCTTTAAAATACGCCCGCACCCGCAACACAAAATTTGGCGATTTTGACCGCGCAAAACGTCAACAACAAGTCATTATTGCCATTCAAGAAAAAACCAAAGATTTGCGTGTCGCAATGTCATTATTTGCCTCGGGGCCAGAGGTATTAGCCGACTTAAGCGCCTCAGTCAAAACCGACATGCCGTTGCCAATGATGCAACAAATTGGGCGGCTCGCCATGACCATTGATCGCAGCAATATTAAATCTGCCGTTATCGACCAAAATTACACCGAACCCATTACCACCGCCGACGGTCAACAAGTAGAAATAGCCAACCGTGCCCGTATTGCCGAGCTACGAGCTGGTTTGTTTTCAACCAACCCCAAACCTTAAAATAAAAAATGCCGTTTTCACAATTGTAAAAACGGCAGAACACCTTTTTAGGTCTATTTTATTTTTAGTTCATAGCTGCCCGGCTCAGTGGTCACTAAAGTTGTGGGTGAAATCGCCAACGTCACGTTTTTTACTTTCTTTACAAAATCAAGTTCAGCTACCCCGCTCATACTGGCATTCAATGCAATCCGTTTTACCTCACGGGTGCCGTCGTTATTTTCAATAATCAATTGCACTTTCCAGGTTTGGGGCAATCGGTTATCGGTGCGCACAAATCCTTCGGTTTTCCAACCAGCATTGCTGTTTACGTCATCATTAAACCCAATTTCAGGAATTTCAATATTGTCAATCGCCAAACCCTCACGATTAACCCCGGCATCGGTGACTAACTCGAAGCGTAGTTGCAATTTTTTGCCAGCAAATGGGCTGAGATCCGCCGTCTCATCAATCCAACGTGGGTCGGTGCCGCCGCCCGATGCCCCAGTGTAGCCACAACCCAAATTGGCGCGATTGGGGTCTGTGGTGACACAACGGGTGGTTTTCACGGTTTTCCAAGTCGCACCACCATCAACCGAAGCGCTGACATAGGCATAGTCATAATCTTTTTCGGCGCGAAACCATGTGCGGAATTTTAAGGTTGCTGCGGTGACGCGGCTGAGGTCAAACTCGCGGGTCAGGCGTGGGTTGCTCTCGTCGGCCCGATGTGACCACCAAAATGGGCCATCGTTATCGGTCATCGGCAATAATGGCACAGTGGTTGAGCCATTAAACTCAACCCGCATCACCTTATCAACCCCACGAATGGGGTAATAGTGGGTGCCAAACTGATTGACCTGCTCACTCTTTTCAAGTGTTGGCGGGCCAAGACCAATTGGCCCAGACCTTTGCGCCAACGGCGGCACTGGCGTGTCGTTATAAAAATAGCGATTGCCTACCACCACACCTGTTTTACTTTTGCCATTCACATTGGCAACCACATAATCGGCAAATAAATCTTCAAATGTAAAGGCCTTTCCGGTGTCGGGGTTGATTACC
>CAZLOF010000138.1:0-6898 GCA_964560745.1 uncultured Thermoflexus sp. | reverse complement strand
ACGAGTATCTGACAGAACTTATACAGTCGCTCATCAGCCAATGCCTTCATAATGCCGGGCACACTGCGCTCGGGGTGCGTTGCGGCTTTTTTAGTCACCTCTGGGCCAAAACGATCATATAAATAAGCCCAAAACAGATACGCCGCGCCATAATGAGCGCTATTTTCGCCCGCGCTGCTCTCAGACCACGTGTTAAGTTGAGTATCAGGCTTGTTGGCAAAGGCGTAAGCGCTTGAAATTGCATCAATCGCAAAACCATTCACCCGCTCAGAAAGCTGGGCCGCGCCTTCTTCGAGCCACAAACTGGGCGCGTGGGTGTTGTTGTGGCTAATCATATGCTGCAATTCATGCGACAAAGTGCTTAAATAATTGGTCGAATTGGGGTTTGCCCCGTTATAGCCCGGCGCCGCGTGAATGATAAACACTTCGCCTTCATTTGAATCTTCGCGCACACTTTTTGGAAAACCATCAGGTGATGAGAAATAGCCACCCACCGAGCGCCCAACCCCTGCGGCATGAATGACATGAATATGCGGGTCACAATCGACCCCGGGGTTGGCCTCATTGCCAAAAAAGGCGTGGGTGGTGGGCAAAATTTGGCTGGTGAATTTGTCCATTGCCTCTTTGAGTTGCTTTTCATTAATATCAACCTTTTCAGGGGTTAATTGCACCCATGCATATACCGAGGCTGTTTTATAACGCAATTCGGCAGTGGCTTTAAATAGCGTATTGCTATCTTGGTTGCTCAGGGTAAATGTGCGCTTGTCGCCGACATTAAACCCTTTGGCGGGGGCGCTGCAAGTGACCTTGGTTTGCTCACGCGCTACGCCCTTAAACCGCACTGCAATATCGGCCAAATCGGTTTGTGGTAATTCGGCATTAAAAATAGCCTCTGGCAAAGCCACCGGCTGCACTGGGCCAGATGGCACACGAGTTGTCGCTGCCGAAGCACTGGTAGCAACGGGTGTAGCCGCACCCGCCACAAATGGGGTGCTATTGATGGGGCGGGGCGTCGCCGCAACGGTTGTGCCAAGGTCGGGCAATGGCACACGAATGGGGCTATCGCTGGTTGCGCGAGCCAAGGGCGTGGCTAAAAACGGAGGAGGGTTGGTTGCAAACCGATTAAACAAATAGGCGAGACCGCCAACCCCCGTCGCCATCATACACAGACACATGCTCACAATCGCCACGATCAGCGTAATAACACCACGATTATTTTTTGTCATATTTTTGATTAAACGTTTAATACCTTAAGACAAGGTGAAAAACAAAGCCATAAAGCAAAATAGAGATCCCTGCTCAAGTTTCGCTTGAGCAGGGATCTCTATTTTGCTTTGCAAATCTTAAGCGCGAATCGTTCCACCGAGTTGACCTTCGAGCGCACGAATAATTTTATTGCGTGGTTTTTCAATATCGGCATTGGTCAAGGTGCGATCTTCGGCCTGATACGTAAGCGCATAAGCCAAGCTCTTTTTGCCAGCGCCCAGTTGTTCACCACGATACACATCAAACAAACTAACATTGCGCAACAAATTACCGCCAGCGCGGCGAATAGTTTGCTCGACTTGTGCCGCTGGCACATCTTCATTCACCACCACTGCCAAATCTTCATAGCTGGCCGGGAAGGTCAACACATCTTGGGCGGTCACTCGTGGCGCGGCAAAATCGCGCAACGCCCGCAAATCAAGATCGGCCAGCAACACTGCCTGCTTATCTAAGCCCCATTCTGCCGCCACCAATGGGTGTAGCTCGCCAAAAATGCCGACCCGTTGAGCCTCGCCACGCGGCTTTTTTAACATAATGGCTGCTGCGCGACCCGGGTAATAACTTGGGTGCGATACTGGCTCGAATGATGTGTTGTCTAACACATACAAACCGCCCAACAAGGCTTCGATCACACCTTTCAACTCATAAAAATCCATCGCGGCGCTGTCGCCACCGCGCCAGGTACGAGCCTCGCGCCCGCCCGACATGGCAATGGCTAAACGTGGTTGTTCATCGGGCAACACCGCGTTATTCTCTTCTGATGGTAAATAAACCGCACCAACCTCAAATAATGCCACGCGGTTATGATGCCGCAAATTGGCGCTCATGGTTTCGAGCGCACCTGCCACCAAACTGTGGCGCATGGCGCTGCGGTCTGGGGCGATGGGGTTGATGAGAGTGACATACGGCTTGTCATCGGGCGGGGTGCCGGGCGCATAAGTGCGGGCCTCTTGCTGGGGCGTGGTAAAGCGATAGGTTACGATTTCGGTCAAACCTGCCTCAACCAACACATCTTTAACGCGATCTTCAAACACCACTTGGGGGTTCGGCTGGGCGGGTGGCACTTCGTCTGACAAAATGCTGCTAGGTACACGTTGATAGCCATAAATACGCCCAACCTCTTCAACTAAGTCATAGCCCGTCTCAATATCTAAACGATGTGCCGGTGGCGTTACCTGAAGAAATTTAGAATTGAAATTTGAAATTAAAGAATTCGTAGACGTGGCTTCAATTTTAAATTCTAAGGATTGGAGAATGCTCACAATGTCATTGATCGGAATCTCAATACCCAAAATGCGTTTACATTCAGTCGTGTCAAACATAATCACAGGTTCAACACGTGGGTTGGGGTAAATATCGATAATGCCCTGCGCAATTGTGCCGCCACAATGCCGCTGCATGAGTTGCAAGCCACGCTTTAAAGCCGAAATCGTCACTTCGGGGTGCACACCACGCGCAAAACGATACGAGGCTTCGCTATGCAGGTCATGATGCCGCGCCGTGCGGCGCACGCTGGTTTGATGCCATGCCGCCACTTCGAGCAACACGGTTTCGGTGGCATCATTCACCTCGGTATTGGCCCCGCCCATCACGGCGGCCAAGCCAATGGCCTTATTTTCATCGGCTACTACAATATCACTCGGCAATAAGTCGCGTTGGCGATTGTCAAGCGTCGTCAATTTTTCGCCTTCGTGGGCCAAACGAGTTTGCACAAAAGCCTTGCCATCATATTGAATGAGGCCGAAGTCGAAGGTATGGGTGGGTTGGCCCCATTCAAACATGACATAATTTGAAATATCAACCACGTTACTGATCGGGCGTTGCCCCATCAAATTAAGCCGACGCTGCATCCAATAGGGCGATGACCCCATGCGAATGCCTTCGATCACCCCCGCCGTAAAACGTGGGTTGAGTTTGGCATCATTGATCTTGATGCTTGCCAAATCTGACACGGTTTTGCTGCCTTCGGTATAAGACAAATCGGGGTAACGCACGGTTTGCCCAGTCAAAGCCGCCACTTCACGTGCCACGCCAATTATGCTGGCGCAACGGGCAGTGTTGGGCAAAATGGCGATTTCGAGCACCGCATCACCCAAATAATCTTGCAATGGCACGCCAACTGGGGCATCATCTGGCAAAATAATAATGCCATCGTGTTCTTCGCTCATGCCCAATTCTTTTTCGCTGCATACCATGCTGTCGTTTTTAATGCCACGCAACACGGCGGGTTTGAGAGTCATCAGCACTTTGCCCTCTTTGTGCCCGTCATATAGCCGCGCCCCATTAAGAGCCAGCACCACTTTTTGCCCACTGTCGCCGGGTTTAATATTGGGCGCACCGGTCACAACTGTAATCTCACGCGGGCTGCCATCGGCATGGGTGCCATAGGCTACGGTTGCCAGCAAAAGCTTATCGGCGTTGGGGTGTCGCTCGACTTTAAGCAATAGGCCAGTAAAAATTTTGTCTTTGTCCCACACCAGTTCAGCGCCGGGCAGGCCAATGTATTCGATCTTTTCAACTTCTAATCCGGCAAAAGTGAGCTTTTCAGCCAGTGCTTCGACGGAGCAAGGGATATCTACGTAGTCTTTGAGCCACGAAATAGGAACACGCATGGGGGGAATTATACGAGGGCGAGAAATCGGCTTTGGAGGCAGAACCCATAGGGGTTAAAATTCTTATTCATTACAGCTATCAATGCGGCCAAGCCAAACCGTCGCAATGATCCATTCTTATGTCAGCCTATCAATCTTTTCGAGACCATATCGCCCAAATCAACGATTTACTCAACGTGTTTAACATTTTAAATTGGGATTCGCATACCCAAATGCCGCACGGCGGGGCCGAGACCCGCGGGCATCAGTTGGCGACCATCATTCAAATTGCTCAAGAGCGTTTTGCCAGCGACACCACCGCTCGTTTGTTAGATGCAGTCGAGCCAGAAGTCGAAGATGATGATTATTATTCATATCGCCGCCGCGAGGTGCAAAACACGCGCTGGGCCTACGATATTGCCCGCCGCGTACCTGCCACCTTGATGAGCCAAATTGTGGGATTGCGCCCTACCGCCGAGCAAGCATGGGTCGATGCCAAAAAGCACAACGACTTCGCACGTTTTGCGCCTTACCTTCAGCAAGCCTTCGATTATCAAAAACAATTGGCCGAGGCCATTGGCTATGTCGATCACCCTTACGATGCCTTGCTGTTGCGCTATGAGCCAGAGATGAATGTTGAGCGTTTGCGTTATTTGTTTAATACCATGAAGGCCACACTCATTCCATTGCTGCAAAAAATTGTGGCCAAGGGTGATGTTGCTCGTAGCGATTTTTTATATGGAGATTATGATGAAAGCAAGCAACGCGAATTTGCACTGGGTTTGGCAAAACAATTTGGCTACGATCTCAATCGTGGGCGCTTAGACATTTCGGCTCACCCCTTCGAGGTATCATTTACCCGCAATGATGTACGCATCACCACCCGCTACCAGCGCAATTATTTGCCCGGGGCCTTGTTTGGGGTGCTGCACGAGGCCGGCCACGCTATGTATGAGCAAGGAGCCAGCCCAGCATTGACCCGCACCGCTCTCACTACTGACTTTTTGGGCAATTACGCCGTGGCTGGGGTCAGTTTTGGTGCACACGAATCGCAATCGCGTTTGTGGGAAAACCAAGTGGGCCGCAGCCGCGCCTTTTGGCAATTGCATTTTCCAACCCTGCAACTCACTTTCCCCGACCAATTGGCGGATGTGACCGCCGATGAATTTTATCGCGCCGTCAATCGTGTGCGCCCTAGTTTCATTCGCGTCGAGGCCGATGAAATGACCTATAACTTTCACATTATGCTGCGGGTCGAGATCGAAATCGGTTTGCTCGATGGCAGCATCAAGGTGGCTGATTTGCCCGAAATTTGGCGTGCCAAAATGCAAGAATACCTCGGCGTGGTGCCACCTACCGACACTTTGGGCGTGTTACAAGATATTCATTGGTCAATGGCGAGTATCGGCTCATTTTGCACTTATACGGTGGGCAATGTGATGTCGGGTCAATGGATGGCGGCGGCACGGCGTGATTTGCCGACGCTGGACAGTAATTTGAACAACGGCAACTACGCGCCTTTATTGGGTTGGTTGACCGAACATGTTTATCGCCATGCCCGTGCCTATTCGCCCAACGAATTGCTGATACGTGCCACTGGCGAGCCACTTAACCCCGAGGCTTATTTGGCATATGTCAGCGAAAAATATAGTGATTTATACGGCATAGCCTAGAGAATTATGGTTGATTAATGATAACTTGTGACTTGTGAGTCATTAATCAACCAATTAACCATTAATCAACTAGTCAACCAACCCACAATGACTTCTCACCCATTCGAACCCCCTGTCGCTGGTCAAGCGGCAATTGTCACTGGCGCTAGTCGCGGCATCGGGCGGGCCATTGCGTTACGGCTGGCCGCCGATGGTTTTAATGTTGCAGTAGCCGATGTGCAAGCCGCCCAAGCCGAGGCTGTCGCCGCTGAAATTCATGGGCTTGGCCGCCGCGCCTTGGCGTTAGCGATGGATGTGACGAGCGAAAGTGACCGCCAAAACGCCATTCAGCGCACCCTAAGCGCGTTGGGGCGTTTTGATGTGCTGGTGAATAATGCCGGTATTCAGCGCACCTCTGACCCATTGGAGGTAACTGAGGCGCATTGGGATTTGATGATGAGCGTTAACGCCAAGTCGGTGTGGTTTATGTGCCAAGCCGCCATGAAACACATGTTGGCGCAAGGCAGTGGGCGCATTGTCAACCTTGCCTCTATTGCGGGCAAAATGGCTAGCACCCAATATCATCCAGTGTATAACGTCGCCAAAGCTGCCGTCATCGCCATGACCAAAACCTTTGCCCACACTGGCGCGTCACATGGGGTGCGGGTCAATTGTGTGTGCCCGGGTGTTATCGATACGCCGATGATGGATCAGATCGACCTTGAGTTTGGGCGTTTGCAGAATAAAACGCCCGCCCAAATTCGCGCCGAGCGCATGTCACGTATACCGATGGGTATGATGGGCCGCCCCGAAGAAGTGGCCGATGTTGTGGCATTTTTAGCTGGCCCCGATTCGCGTTATATGACTGGTCAAGCCATCAACATCAGCGGCGGCATGATTATGTATTAGAGTCGTAAGCTTTGAGATACAAACATTCACTACCGGACAGAACTAATGTTTAAAAAAAGTGTCGATTATCAGGCATAAGATACATCTCAAAATCGAGAGTGTCTAGTTGGTCAGAGGTAAAAAATCAGTCAAAGAATAGTTGTAACGAGGATACTTCAGCTTATGTAACTGACGACGATTCCAACAATCGATAAATAGTGCTATAGCGCCGCGCAAAGCCTCTAAACGATGCGAAAAACATCAGGTATGTTTTGCCAGACGCGCTAAATAATGTCGCAACTCAGCGTTTTTAGCTTCTACACTACACTATACGCCTGTGTCTTTCCTTCTGCCACTAGTGATGTCCCCGATGATAATTTAATGCTTCATACACTGAAGCCCCATCACTATAATACTGAAATGCTTGCGCTGAATCATCAACTATTGGCTGCATCTGTTCTGCTGTGCGTTCACTTATCGTTAGCCAATTCATAAAACATC
>CAZLOF010000137.1:0-9829 GCA_964560745.1 uncultured Thermoflexus sp. | reverse complement strand
GCTTGTAGCTGGGCAATGGCGGCATCGGCATCCGGTAATTCAATCACCAATGGCTCAATCGCTGTGATCTCAACGCCGTGCAATTGCGCCAGTTTTGCCCGTGTTTGCGCATACCACTGCACCGCCAATTCATGGTCGAAGGTGAGCCGACCCAAACATACCACCCCAAGTTTTGAGAGATTTGCCATAATAAATTACGAATTACGAATTACGAATTACGAATTAATGAGATTGAGTTGTTTGGCAATCAATTTGTAATTCGTAATTCGTAATTCGTAATTTTTTACTTATAAGGGGTCGCGTCCCAGGCATCGGCAAAACGCTTAAGGCCGACGGGGGTATAGGGGTGCTCAAATGACTCTTTATAAACATCGAAGCCAGCGGTGACAATATCGGCTCCGGCGGCGGCAGCTTCGGCAATTTGGCGACCATTGCGCACAGCGGCGACCAAAATCTCGGTGGCGAAGTCGAAATTATCGTAAATAGTGACAATTTCTTCGATAAAATGCTCGACTTCTTCGCCGTTGGCTTCTTTCCAGCCGATAAATGGCGAGATGAAGCGTGCGCCCAAGCGTCCAGCTTGCAATGCTTGCACCGCGCTAAAACACAAGGTCATATTGCACGGGATATCTTTCTCGCCAAAAATTTGCAGCGCTTTGTAACCGGCTTCGGTGCAAGGCAATTTCACCACAAAGTTAGTCGGACACATATTCCAAATGCGCTCGCCTTCTTCAACCATCGCTTCGGCGGTGGTGTGGTGGGGGTTCACTTCAACGCTAATGGCAAAGTCTTCGCCAAATTCGCGCCCAAGCGCGGCGAGATCTTCAACGGCGGCTAAAAACGGTTTGCCGCTGGTTTTGATGTGGCGTGGGTTGCTGGTCACGCCGTCAATGGCCCACATTTCACGGGCGTAACGAATTTCATCGATTTTTGCACTGTCTAAAAAAAATTTCATATTTTTCTCTTTTATTAAGGTCGATTCGACAATCTCAGGTTTAATTTTGAGGTTGTGATTGTCGCATCGGCACAAACTATAGTTATTTTACGCACATCATAATATTTGCTCAATGTGATTAATTTAATTTTGAGGTTAATTTTTTTGAAAATAGGGTGATGTGGATACTATATTGTCGTTTTGCGTGACACCGCCGCTTGCCATGCTATGCGCCAGCACTTGTAACACTTCTTCAATCTCAGCCCGCTCGACATAACAATGGGTGACTGCTCGTAGCCGTGTTGGGCTAAATGCACCCATTTTGATGCGATTGTGTGTGAGTTGCTTTTGTATATCTCCCGATTTGATCGACAGGTTTGGGTCAATATCGATAAACACAATATTCGATTGCGCCGATTTGACGCTGAGGCCGGGAATATCATTAACGCCATCGGCCAATAAACGGGCGTTGGCATGGTCTTCGCTTAGTCGGTCGATCATTTGCTCAAGTGAAATGATACCTGCTGCTGCCAACACACCGGCTTGGCGGGTTGCGCCACCCAGCAATTTGCGGGCGCGATGGGCTTTGCGAATAAAGGCTTTGCTGCCGCACAATAACGAGCCAACTGGAGCACTTAAGCCTTTGCTCAGGCAGATGCTGATGCTATCGATATGCTGAGTGTAGGCTTTGATATCGACCCCTTGCGCCACGCAAGCATTAAAAATGCGAGCGCCATCAACATGTAAAGCTAAATGGTGGCTGCGGGCGATGTCAGAGACTTGTGCAACATAGTCGGGCGTTAGCACCGAGCCATACATTACCCCACTGGTGTTTTCGAGCGCAATAAGTTTGGTGATTGGGTAATGTTCATTGTCACAGCGTATGGCAGCACGGATGTCGTTTAAACTGAGTGTGCCATCTTGCTGAGATGGGACCGAGCGAGGGTGAATGCCGCCAACGGCTGCCGAACCGCCAGCTTCGGCCAAAAATATATGGCTATGATCGCCCAAAATGACTTCATCGCCACGTCCACAATGCGACAATAACGCCAACAGATTGCCTTGGGTGCCACTGCTTACAAATAATGCAGCTTCCATGCCCGTTTTGGCGGCAGCCATTTCTTGCAATTTGTTGATGGTCGGGTCTTCGCCATACACATCATCGCCAACCTCGGCGCTGGCCATCGCTTCGCGCATGGCTGGTGTCGGCACGGTCAATGTGTCTGACCGCAAATCGATCCAATTATTAATGCTCATATGAGCATTATCGTGTAAAAGCAAAACAGATTAGAAATCGTGCGGTTCAGAAATCGGGTTTCTGGAAGAAACCCGATTTCTAGATTGGCTTATTACCGAATCAACCCGCCAATTTGCACAAATAATGGCGCAAATACCAGCGAGACAACTGTCATTAACTTGATGAGAATGTTGAGCGAGGGACCAGAGGTGTCTTTGAATGGATCACCCACTGTGTCACCAACAACCGCTGCTTTGTGGGCGTTTGAACCCTTGCCACCATATTCGCCGGTTTCGATATATTTCTTGGCGTTGTCCCATGCACCACCTGCGTTGGCCATCATGACGGCCAAGACAAAGCCGGTAGAGATTGCGCCAACCAACATGCCTGCCAATGGGGCGGGGCCGAGAATAATGCCGACAGCTAAGGGCACAACAACCGCCATCACGCCCGGTATCACCATTTCACGCAAAGCTGATTGGGTCGAAATGGCGACACAGCGTTCATAATCGGGTAGGGCCGTGCCTTCCATCAAGCCCTTAATTTCGCGGAATTGGCGGCGCACTTCGTTGACGATGCCCATCGCGGCTTTGCCGACGGCGGTCATGGTCATGGCGGCAAACAAGAAGGGCAACATCGAGCCGATGAGCAACGCGCCCAGCAATTTGGGGTCGAGCAAAGTGAGGTCAGATGGCTTGAGTTTTGCGGCTTGGGCAAACGCGGCCAACAAGCCTAATGCTGTTAGCACGGCAGAGCCGATGGCAAAGCCCTTGCCAACGGCGGCGGTGGTGTTGCCAAGCGAATCAAGCGCATCGGTTTTAACCCGCACACTCTTGTCGAGATGTGACATTTCGGCGATGCCGCCCGAGTTGTCGGCAACTGGGCCATAGGCATCGGTGGCGAGCGTAATGCCCAAGGTTGCCAACATGCCAACCCCAGCTAGCGCTACGGCATATAACCCACCGATATCTTTATTAACCATTTGCCCAAGTAAATAAGCGATGATAACCCCCGCCGCCACAATTAAAGTGGGGAACAAAGTGGAGTGCATACCAACGGCCAAGCCTGAAATGATGACGGTGGCGGGGCCAGTTTGCGAAGATTCAGCAATGCCTTGAGTCGGCTTTTCGGTATAGCTGGTGTAATATTCGGTGAAGTAGCTGATGCCCAAGCCCGATGCCAAGCCAACCACGATTGCGCCGAAGATCGGCCAGCCGAGGGTGCTATCCATTGCAAATAGCGCCACAAAGCCGATGATGGCTAAGCCCGATGCCGTCCAGATGGCGCGGCGAAGTGTGCCCAGCAGATCTTCTTGGCTTGCACCTTCTTTGGTTCGCACCATAAATGAGCCGATGAGTGAGGCAATTAAGCCAACCCCTGCTACTAAGAATGGCAAGGTTGCCCAGCCAGTGCTGACTCCTTTCACCCCAACCGCGATGGCTGAGGCCGCCACGATGGAGCCGACATAGCTTTCATACAAGTCTGCACCCATGCCAGCCACATCGCCCACGTTGTCGCCGACGTTATCGGCGATGACGGCGGGGTTACGTGGGTCATCTTCGGGGATGCCGGCTTCGACTTTGCCGACCAAGTCAGCGCCGACATCGGCGGCTTTGGTGTAGATGCCGCCACCGACACGGGCAAACAAGGCAATGCTTGAGGCCCCAAAACTATAACCGGTTAGTGCATCGATAGCGCTTTGGCCGATGCTGCCGCCTTGGGCCAACAACACAACAAATAGCGACAAGCCGAGCAAGCCAACGCTGACCACGCTCATGCCCATCACACTGCCAGCCCCAAATGCCACTCGCAAGCCAGCATCGAGCGATTTCATGGCTGCGGCGGCAGTGCGGGTGTTGGCGCGGGTGGCAATGCTCATGCCAATAAAGCCGGTGAGTGCCGAGGTGAAAGCCCCGACAATATAGGCAATGGCAGTCCAAATGCTGAGGGTGAGGGCGATAATAATGGCGACGGCGGCGGCAAAAATCACTAAGACACGATATTCAGCGCGTAAGAAGGCTTGAGCGCCAGCGCGGATGGCGGCTCCGATGCGTTTCATCTCGGCGGTGCCTTCATCCATAGCTAATACACGTTGGGCAGTCAGCGCTACCCAGCCTAGGCCCAAAAGGGCGATGACGATAGAAATAATAATAGGACTCATGGTTTTTGTTTTCCTTTTTCTTGGACGGTCTCTCCAAATAAAACAGAACACCTGCTCAATAATTAGGGGTAGTATTAATGACGTAATATCAAAATCGCTATATGCCCTTGATGGCATGGACAAAGCCCATGCCATCAAGGGCATATAGCGATTTTGACGAAAATCTGTTTGACTTGCCCCGTTTTTTGAGATGATATCTGTTTCTTTTTAAAGAGCATAAACAAAAACGAGAGGTCACGGCGGTGTCTCTCGTTTTGTTGACATGATTATTTGCCCAATTTTGGCAATGATTTAGCGGTTGCATTAAATTGCAGTATCGCAATGACGTTGTCATCATGGGCATTAACCTCGATTTTACCTCGGTCTTTTGGCTGATTTGGCGAGAGATGGCTAAAATAAGGCGTTGTTTGTTAATGTATTTTTAGCATCTATAAAATTTGCACATTTTTTTGTGATTAGTCGGTGTAGAATTCACTCCCTTGTATTAAAAACGAGTCGTTTTTTAGAGCAAATTCTTAAAAGATGAAGTGCTGATTTCGCTATCTATCCCCAAATGCGTCGCTTTTGGGGATAGATAGCGAAATCAGCAAAACTTTCGTCAACTTGGAATCTGTTCTATTAACAACTAAATTAAATTTTAGATAGAGAAAGCGCCGAAACGTTAGCGATTTTTAGCCTTAGGTTGATGATCGACACCGTTTCGGCTTTGTCTTGTGGTATGGAACATTGCATTGCAAGGTTAAATTAAAAAGGTGTAATGCGCTTAAGCGGCAAATAACCCAATACAACGCCGTTTAGCGTAAAAAATACGACAAAAACAGCAAAGGAAGATAAAAATAACATGAATGAACTTACCGGATTTGAACAGAGCATGATTTACATGACGTTGGTCATCGCCGTGATCGGCCTTGCCTACGCCTTGTATTTGCGTGCACAGGTGCTTGCTAAAGACAAAGGCACACCAGAGATGCAGAAAGTGTGGAATGCGATTAAGACTGGGGCATTGGCCTATTTGCGCCGCCAAGCGCGGGCGATTGTTCCTCTGATCGCGGTGTTGACAGTTGCATTATTTTTAAGCGTTTATATTGTCCCTCCTACCCATGACGCCATTGAACATTTTAAGGCGCAAGGCATTACAAATGTAGGCACGGTCACATTAATTGTGGCGATTGGTCGCGCATTGGCCTTTATTATGGGCGCGTTGTTTTCATTATCGGTTGGACAAATGGGGATGCGCATTGCCGTTGATGCGAACGTGCGCGTGGCGAGCGAAGCCCGCCGCAGTTTTGGTGGCGCGATGAAATTGGCGTATCGCGCTGGAACCGTAACCGGCATGTTGACCGATGCTTTAGGCTTGTTTGGTGGCACGATCATTTTCATCATTTTCGGTCGCGCTACGCCCGATGTTTTGTTGGGTTATGGCTTTGGGGCAACCTTGTTAGCGTTGTTTATGCGCGTGGGCGGTGGCATTTTTACCAAGGCTGCCGATGTTGGCGCTGACCTCGTGGGCAAAGTTGAGCAAGGGCTAGAAGAAGACGACCGTCGTAATGCCGCTGTGATTGCCGACCTTGTGGGTGACAACGTGGGCGACTGCGCGGGTATGGCTGCCGACATTTTTGAAAGCTATGAAGTGACGATTGTGTCAGGCCTTATTCTTGGTTTGGCGCTTACCGCCCTCACTGGCAGCTTGCAATGGATTGTATTCCCGTTGGTCATTCGTGGCATTGGTGTGGCTAGCTCAATCGTTGGCACTTTCTTGGTGAAGGCCGACAGTGGCAAAGATGGGCGCGACGCGCTCAAGGCCATTAACAAAGGCTTTTATATTTCTGCCGTCATCAGTGTGGTGTTGTTTGCTTTGTTCAGCGTCTTCTATATGAAGACTAACAATGCGGTTGAATTGCGTCCGTTCTTGTCGGTGGCATTAGGGGTGGCATTGGTGTTGGTTATCGATAAGCTGACCGAATATTTCACCGACACCCACTACAAGCCTGTCAAAGACATTGCCAAGGCCACAGGCGGTGGCCCAGCAACAGCCATTCTCAGCGGTATGGTGGTGGGCAAAGAGAGCGCCGTATGGACGACACTTGTGATTGCAGCCGCAATCGGTGTTTCATTGGTGATTTGGGCTGGCTCAGGCGTGGCTTATGTGTTATATGGCATTGCTATGACCGGCATCGGCATGTTGTCGTTGACCGGCAACAACGTGGCAATGGATAGCTTTGGCCCGATTAGCGATAACGCTAATGGTGTGGCTGAAATGGGTGGCGAAACCGGCGAATGCCGCCGCGTGTTGGACGAGTTGGATGCCGTCGGCAATACCACCAAAGCCATCACCAAAGGTGTGGCGATTGGTAGTGCTGTGATTGCAGCGGTATCGTTGTTCGGCTCGTTTATCACCGATGTCAATACCGTGCAAAAGGCCTTGAATCAACCCTTGATGACGGGTATTAACGTGGCGAACCCATTGGTATTTATTGGTTTGTTGATTGGTGGCACCATTCCTTGGTTGTTCTCGTCGATCGCCATTAAGGCCGTTGAACGCGCCGCTGGTTTGATTGTGAATGAAGTGCGCCGCCAATTTCGCAACCCAGACATTATGAGCTATAAGATCGAGCCAGACTATGAGGCTGCGGTATCGATCAGCACCCAAGCGGCCCAGCGTGAGTTGATGACCTTGGCCTTGCTTTCAGTGCTTGGCCCAATCATCGTTGGCCCATTGTTGGGGGTTGAGGCGTTGGGTGGTTTCTTGGCCGGTGTTATTCTTAGCGGTCAGTTGTTGGCGGTATATATGGCTAACGCCGGTGGTGCTTGGGATAACGCCAAGAAGTCAATTGAAACCGAACCACGCAATAAAGCCAACAATACCGGCAAAGGCAGCGAGCGTCATAAAGCCGCTGTGGTGGGTGATACCGTGGGTGATCCACTCAAAGACACTTCTGGCCCAGCCCTTAACCCAATGATCAAAGTGATCAATCTCGTGTCGGTCATTATTGCGCCATTGGTGGTGACTTACACTGGTAGCCCCATTAGCATTGCCCTTGGGCTAGCTTTGGTGGGTGTGTTTGGATGGGTTGTGATGAATAGCAAGAAGGAACCTGCCGCGTAACAGTTGCGGGTTTGTAATTTAAAAGCCGCTTGGGCCATTATGCCCAAGCGGCTTTTTTATTAAATCAATTATTCGGATACAAAAACTAGCATCTTGCGCCCATAACGCAACTTTTATGATCTTGTTGCGTAATAAGAGATATGCCTTGTTTGGGGTATAACGGAGAAAAAAATGAACGAATTATCAAATGATCGTGTAATTGGGAAGGTAACTCGTCGCGAGCCGGGTTGTTTGATTCAAGCCTTGTGGTTGATTTTTGTGGGCTGGTGGGCTGGTGGTATTGCTACCTCGGTGGCATGGTTTTTAAATGTCACAATTATTGGCTTGCCGATCGGGTTGGCTATTTTGAATAATTTGCCGACTATTTTAGCTTTGCAAAGCCCAGTGCAGGTGGTTTATACCCGAGATGGGGCAGTTGGCACACAAGAATTGCGCCAGTATCCATTTATAGGGCGGGCCATTTACTTTTTGCTTATTGGTTGGTGGTGGAGCGGAGTTTGGTTAAGCATCGCCTATGCTTTGAGCGTTACGATTATTTTGTTGCCATTTGCATTGAGCATGGTGCGCCGCACTCCATTTATGACGACCTTGAAGCGTTATTAATTGGGTTTGGGCGAGGGTTGAAATAAATATAGCGTCATGCCGAGCATGACGCTATATTTATTTTGGCGCATTTATTTTAATTGCCGCTGTGTTTATTGGGCGGGTGGCAATGGGTATGGCAAACGATAACGATGTAGCATCGGCACATAATGACGTTGACCATCGGTATAACTATGCCCGTCATAGCCAGCCTCGTTAAATGGCACGTCTATGCGTGGGATGCCAAATACACGCGGGCGAAAAACCGAAGTGAATGGGGCCGCAGCAATTGAACTTCCGCTATAACTGCCAAATATTGCGTTTGCATTTGACCCGGCTGGCAAAGTCACTTCATAACACGATAAACCAAGGGCGGGGTCAATCGAGGGGTGGCTGCTTGTGCGCCCATCTGAAGGTGTTTGACATAATTTATAGTTACCGGGTTGCAAGTCTCGAAAAATGACTTGACCATTTGTATCGCTTATTTGCTCGGCTAGCCGTATGCCTTGTCGAGTGTGCAGGCTAATCAGTTGATTGGGGCTACCGACTTCTTCGTCATCACGGGTTGAATTTTGATTGTCATCATTAAAAACCTGCACATTTAGCCCTGATGTGCGCTGGTTAAAAAAGGTGCAGTGAATGTTTTGCCCAGATTGGGCATTGATTTGAACAGAGCGGCTCGCCAGATCGGATGTTACTGCACTGGCGGGCGAACATGAAATATCAGTAAGCAACCATGTGCTAGGCACGTGTTCGGTCACTATGGTTGTGCCGGGCGACAACGAGATGAAGCGTAACCCACCAATCCCGTCGGTATCATCGAGTAATGGGTTGTCGATTTCAAATGGCTCTGAGTTGTTGCTAAAGCGAAAATTTTGAATGCTGTTGGGTTGTGCCACGACTTGAATTTGCAATGTGCCATTTTCGGTTGTTTCATTCATCGGCGAATCAGTTGTTTCGGGGGCCGAATCATCTAATTCAGCCGAGCGGCTAAAGAATGCGCTTGTGTTGCCGCCGCCAAAATCATCAAATTTCATAGCGCCAGTTGGTAATGCCAACACGCCAATTTGCCCC
Organism: uncultured Thermoflexus sp.; assembly: GCA_964560745.1. GTDB lineage: Bacteria > Chloroflexota > Anaerolineae > J036 > Brachytrichaceae > AQU-03. Next base: position 735 of record CAZLOF010000137.1, on the reverse strand, counting down.
CCATTGGTATTCAGATCGCTGTCTGTAATAACACGAGTTCCTATGAGGCTACTGTTTTTATAGATTTCAAGACTGCCATTTGATTTAGCGCGTGCACCAAATCGATCACCCGCGTTCATAGTTAATGGAATCTCAGTGCCGATTTGCAGCAAGCCATTGACCCGACTATAGGTAAACACAACGATCGACTGGTAGAACGGCATATACAAAACATTGATAAAGCGAATCTCGCCGTTAGAATCGACTGCATATTTTAGAATCAAGCTAATCTCGCTTGCTTGGGTGTTTACCAGTTTTACAAATGTTTCTTGGCTGCTTGCAAAATTTGTATTCCAAAACACCCAACCATTTGTAATTGGTGCTAGTTCATTATTGTTTATCTGATAACTGCTTAATGCACCATTCCAAGGGGTTGTTAATGGCCCATTGCTGCGATTGAAATTATCTAAAATGCTGGCGCTTGGGAATCCTGATAATGGTGTCGCGGTAGGGGTACGCGTTGGGGTATTAGTCGCCCCCGGCAATGAAGTCGCAGTCGCTGTAGGTGTGCGGGTGGGGGTATTCGTTGCGCCGGGCAAGGCCGTTGCCGTAGCAGTTGGCGTTTGAGTCGGGGTATTGGTTGTGCCGGGCAATGAAGTTGCTGTCGTCGTAGGTGTGCGGGTGGGGGTTGATGTGTTGGTCGCTAGGGTTGTTGGTGTGCGTGTTGGGGTCGGTGTCGCCGTATTTGCTGGGCCG
>CAZLOF010000136.1:0-9842 GCA_964560745.1 uncultured Thermoflexus sp. | reverse complement strand
CAATACCAAAGATGGCGCACGTATTTCATGGCTTACCCCCAGTAAAGTGGCGTTACGTTTCGCCACCGCCCGCATTAAACCTCGGAAGATTATGGATTGATAAGAGTAGATAGTGGATAGTGATAGTAGATAGTAAAAATTTGTTAGTTGACTGTTTGTATTTATTGGTTAAATCAAATAGTAACCCGATACGACTTACTATCAACTATCTACTATTCATGCATCCATCCACATCACATAGCTCCACCAATCGCAGCGAATGCCATCGACGGTGCCGGGGGCTTTGGGCAAACGATGAAACCACCATTTGTGATGCGCCCGAATATCGCCATTACCCCATTGATTGCAGTTGACTTGCTTACGCTCACCCGTTAAATTTGGGAAATTGAGCCAATCGTCACAGGCGCTGCTCACAACGGTGCGGTTGCCCCAATCATAATCGGTAGTGCTGTTTGGCGCATAGTGCATCCAGCCAACCTCGGCTTTGCCGGGGTGATTTTGATCGTAGCGGATGAAACGCTCATATAAATTAGCTGCGCCGCGCTTCCCCTCATACACCTTTGTCATCACCGATTCGGTGCGATGCCCCAAGTTTTCGAGCATCTCGCCTACCCCGCGCTCATAGCTAAAACCCATAATGACAAATTTGGGAACACCGCCGCATAAATCTGGGTCAGAGAATTCAGGTGAATTGCACCAAAAGGCATTTTCGCCCACCATACGTGATTCGTAAAACCCGCCATATGGAAAGGCAAACAGCCAGACCTCGTCAATTTCCTCCATCATCACCCGCCCAATCAAATTGAGGTCTTTGATGGTTTGTTTGTAATCCATATAATCGGGTTGGTGCGCCGGGAGGCTGCGATTCATCACCTTTAGATAGGTTTGGGCATCGTAGCGATACCCATCTTCTTTTACCGGAAATTCATCTAGCACAATACGCTCAACTATCTTGTAATTAACCCGTCCACCGCTGCACTCAGTCACATCGTTAATATAGTTTTGACAAAGCACATCGGGGTCATTCCAGCCCATATATTCACGCAAACATATGCCCCGCGCCCGATCAATGACTGGGTCATAAATTACTAATAACACACGTGGGGCAAAGGTTTCGAGTGGGGCATCATCGGTCACTTCAAGCGGCACCGTTTCATCGCCGCCAAGCATATTGTCAATTAAATTGTTAAACCAAGACGAAATACTCATTAGGGTAATGATACTCGGGTTGTAAAATTCCCTTGTAGATGTCTGCTACAGCCAATTTTCAATAGGTGAGTCGTCTTCGTAAGCCCCAAAAGCGTAATGCCGAACTCACTATATGACCTTTGTGGGCAGGGGCTTTGGCCCTGCCCACAAAGGTCATATAGTAAGTTCGGCGAAAATTTGTTTTACTTAACCCTGTTTTTTGAAGGCAAAAATAGTATTTGTCACATCAAAAATTATATATCGCTAATGATGTAAATTCTGGTTCGCCTGTTTCACTTCATCATAAATCGGCAATGGCTCAAGGCTGGGCGTAACAAACGTAAAACGATCACGATAGCCACGTTCCGGACGCGGCTCTTTAAACACCCACATCGCCACCGATTGCACATAAGGCCAATGCACCTGCGCATAATCCCATGCTTCAAGCGTATAGCGAATCCGTTGGGCTGGGGTTACGCCAAATATCCAACTTGGGTCGTCATTCCAACCAGCCTCGGTGATAAAAATGGGCAAATCAGCATCCCCGTTTTGCACCATCATCTCGCGCACCAGCTCGGTGCGGCGATAGTTAATGCGCTCACGAGCGGGCGGCTCATCGGGCGGGGCATTGCGCCCATAAGCATGAACGGCGATCCCATCATAAAATTTAAAATTTAAAATGGAAAATGACTCACTGGAAGCCTTTTTTAATTTTTCTTTTTCCAATTTCAATTTTTCATAAAACTGCTCAAGGTAAATCAGGTCATCCAGCCCTTGGGCGCTGCCGATAGGTTCGAGCGTCGGCGCGAGTGCGCCGATCAAGACCAGCACATCGGGGTTGGCGCGTTTGATGATGGGGTAAGCCGTCGCCACCATTTCGGCATAACCCGCGGGGTCAACCGGGCGCAACCCCCACTCATTGCTCAGGTTTGGCTCGTTCCACAAAATAATATGCCCAATTTGCCCGCGAAAATGGGCCGCAAACGCCGCCGCAAATTCGGCAAAATCAACATACGCCTCATTCGGCAAATAGGTTGGCGATACCTGACAATCTGTATTTTGCAATCGGCAATCTTTATGCTTGGTTTGCGCCCAAGCCGGTGGCAAGCCCAGCCGTGCAATCACGCGCAAGCCTTGCCGGTTGGCATGGGCGATGACACGCTCGGCGCTGCGCCAATTAAACTGGCCTTTGCTCGGCTCGTAATAAGCCCAAGGGAAAAATTCGACAATCGTCGTCACGCCCATCTCGCGCAGCATTTGCAGCCCACGCTGAATTTTCCATTCTTCGGCTTCTTCGGTAAAGCGGGTGTGCATGCCAGCGATGGGTCGCCGCGTTTGCACCGTTTGCGGCTCACCAAGGGGCGCAAGCAGACGCGGCGGTTTGACCAACGTGAGAAGTGCAAGAAGGGTGAGGATGTGAATAAAAACGCTAAATATCCGTTTTTGAGAAAGGTTTATGATAGACCTCACATTAAAGTAGATTTATATCTCTATATTATGTTCTTCTCCACCTTCTCTATTGTGGCCCACGATGCCGCTACCGACAGCTACGGCATCGCCGTTGCCAGCAAATTTTTGGCTGTGGGCGCGTATGTGCCTTATTGCCGTATTGGGGCGGGGGCTGTCGCCACCCAAGCTCATGTAAATATGGCTTATGGCCCCGATGGCTTGGCACTGATGGCGCAGGGCCTGACTGCCGATGAATGTGTACAGCGGCTGATTGCCAATGATGCAGGCCGTGATGAGCGCCAATTTGGGGTGATAGATACCCAAGGCAATGCCGCCACTTACACCGGCGCAAAATGTATGGATTGGGCGGGTGGGCAGGTGGGCAAGGGCTACGCCGTTCAAGGCAATATTTTGGCAGGGGGCAATGTGATCTCGGCAATGGCACTGGCCTATGAAAACACATCGGGCGAGTTCGCCGATCGTCTATTGGCCGCCCTCAAAGCCGCCGATGATGCAGGTGGAGATCGACGCGGGCGACAGTCGGCGGCGTTATTGGTGCTGCGCCCCAACGCCGGTTATGGCGGCAATAACGACCGTTATCTCGATTTGCGGGTCGATGACCATCGTCACCCGGTGGCCGAGATGGGGCGGCTGTTGGCGCTGCATCAGCTCTATTTTGGCGTTACACCCACCTCAGACAAATTGCCCCTCGACAGCGTTTTGCTGCGTGAGCTACAACAGGTCATGCAACGCCAAAATTATTATCACGGCCCCAGTCACGGGCAATATGATGCCCCCACCCGCGCCGCATGGCGGGCCTTTACTGGCACCGAAAACCTCGAAGCACGGGTTGATCTCGATGCTGCAACGATTGACCCACCGGCATTGGCTTATATTCGCGAGCGGTTTTCGGTGTAATGGTTTAGTTACTTGTCATATAATTTTACAGTTGGATGTTTTATGATAAACCAGTTAACGATTACGACCCATGCGCCAAATTTAACTAAATCACTGGTGCAGCAGGCAATTCAACGCGAATTAAAGACTATTCAATTGGGTATTCGCCACACTGAAAAGCAATTATCACAATTTGAACATCGTTTTGCCATGAGCACAAGTGAATTCATACGTCGATTTAATCAACATGAACTTGGCGAATCGCTCGATTTAATTGATTGGTGGATGGAAAGCCTTGCGTTAGAACGGCTACAAGAAAATTATCGTGTATTAAACGAGGCACAGGTTGATTGAACAATATTTTGATGCGTTATTTTCTAGAGTGCAATCTTCGCCTATTGTTAATGCGCATAACATTAGTTTTGATATTCGAGGGTTGAGGGTTGGTTTTATTCGTGGCGCCATTACCTTTATCGATCAATCCGAATGACATATCCGCGAATTAGTTGATTTAGCTGTGCCAAATCCGCGTATCGCATCAACTAATATTTCGTTACGATAATACGCCACATTTTCCCGATTTATCAACTTTTCCACACCACAAACATGTGGACAATGAAAATAATGTGATTGAAAGTTTGCCGCTCAATATTTTTGAAGTATTGGATGAAATTGAGATGTTAAATCGTTGGGATTAAACATACACCACACATCCACGACGCTCCAGTTCAGCTAACCACGATGGATAAGACTCTAACTTTACCCAGCGTAAATCTAGTTTTTCTAACCTTGGCAATTGACTTAATGAGGCGGGCAATGTTTTGAGCCGATTATTGCGTAGATCAAGAAAGGTCAAATTTGCCAACTTGCCAATCGAATCGGGCAATGCCGTGAGTTGATTGTTGCGTAAATCGAGGCAAGCCAAATTTACCAAATTGCCTAGAGATTCTGGCAACCCAGTGAGCGCATTATTGCTTAAACGCAACTCGCGTAATGCGCCTAAATTGCCTAGCGCGTCGGGCAAAATCGTCAGTTTGTTGTTTTGCAAATGCAATTCTCGCAAACACCTCAGTTGACCCAAGGAATATGGGAGCGCAGTCAGTTGGTTATTGTAAAGACGCAGTTCGATCAAACTGTGCATCTCGCCAATGCTGTCGGGCAGCGCTGTCAGGTTGGCATCGGTGGCGTTAAAGTAACGCAACTTGTGCAAATTACCAATCGATGCCGGTAACGCTGTCAATGGGTTATTTCCAACATACAAAAAATAAGTCAGATTGACAAGTTGACCGAGGCTATAGGGCAATGCAGTGAGGGCATTGTGAGCGATATCGAGGGTGTGCAACTGGGTCAATTGACCGATGCGCTCAGATAAAACGCTCAATTGGTTTTCGGCCAAATTGAGCAAACGCAGCCCAGTCAGTTGCCAAAATGCTTCGGGAATGTGGCTGAGGCGATTATGGCCTAAACTAAGCGACATTAAATTGGGCAATCCCCACATCGCTGCGGGCAGTTCAGCGATGTAATTATCATAAGCGCTTAAATATTTGAGTGCGGTATATTGACCAAGGTGCGCGGGGAGCGCCAGAAGCTGTTGGCGGTCAAGATCAAGCCCCGTAAGGTTGGCATCTAAAACAGATGTTGTGTCAAATGGGTGCATTTCTTAAAATAACTGTGGTTGAAATAGACTAAGCGAGGATAAAACAGTGAAATCGGCGAAAACCGCATTTTTGCGCCTTTCTTGGTATCACTTACCCAGCCAGTTTTTTTAGCTCATAAAGCGTGGTTAACGCCTCGATTGGGCTGAGGGTGTTGGGGTCGAGCGCCCGCAATTTTGCCAATGCGGGTGATTCTTCGGTAAACAAGGCCAATTGCGGCACTTCGGTACGCGGGGCGCGGCGAGCTGCGCTGCCGCGCACATCAACCGTAATCTGCCCATCTTCTAAATCTTTGAGAATGGCGCGGGCACGGTTGACAACGCTGGCGGGCAGCCCAGCCAATTCGCCCACATGCACCCCATATGAACGGTCGGCCCCACCGGGCACCACTTTGTGTAAAAACACAATGCGCCGGTTTGGGTCACCCGTCGGCGCATCATCGCTGACAGCCACGTTATAGTTGCGCACATGCGCCAAGGTGTCGGCCAGCGCAATTAGCTCGTGGTAATGGGTGGCAAACAACGTCATGGCGCGGCGATCGGGGTGATTATGCAAAAATTCGATCACACTCCACGCAATGGCAAGGCCATCATAGGTGCTGGTTCCGCGCCCAATTTCATCAAGCAACACCAAACTTTTGGCGGTGCAATGCCGCAAAATATTGGCAGTTTCGACCATCTCGACCATAAAAGTGCTTTGACCCGAACCCAAATCATCTTGCGCCCCGATGCGGGTAAAGATGCGATCAACAATCGGCACAGCCGCCGATTGAGCGGGCACAAAACTGCCGATTTGTGCCATTAACACAATCAGCGCCACTTGGCGCATGGTGGTGCTTTTGCCGCTCATATTTGGCCCAGTGATGATGTGAATACGAGCATCGCCATCGAGGTGGGTGTCGTTGGGGGTGAATGGGGCATCGGTCAGCAACTGCTCGACGACGGCATGTCGCCCGCCGACGATATGCAATACGCTATCTTTTGCGTTTACAGCGCTGCTAAATTGGGGGCGCACATAATTGTTGCGAGCGGCGGCCTCGGCCAGCGCCGCCGCCACATCGAGCCGCGCCACCTGTTGGGCGGCATCGAGCAATGGCCGAGCATGTTCACTCACAAGACGATTGATCTCGGTGAGCAATTGTTTTTCGAGCGCGGCGATGCGTTCATCGGCCTTCAAAATAATGGTTTCATATTCTTTGAGTTTGGGCGTAATAAAACGCTCGGCATTGGTGAGGGTTTGCTTGCGAATGTAATCGGGCGGGGCGGCGGCGGCATTGGCGTGGGTGATCTCGATGTAATAACCAAAAACTTGGTTGTAACCCACTTTTAGCGACTTGATGCCGGTGCGCTCGCGCTCGACCCGCTCTAAATTTGCCACCCACAGTTTGGCATCACGGGTCGCCAAATGAATGCCATCTAACTCGGCGCTATAACCGGGTTTGATAAACCCATCATCATCGGGTTCATTCTTAATAGCGTGTTCAATTAATTCGATAACGGGCGATAAGGCTTGAATTTTGGCTTTGAGGTTGTCAATTTGCGAATCTAAAATCGAAAATCCAAAATCTAAAATCGTTTGGGCTTGCTTTGCGCCTTGCTTCAAACTGAGCAGGTCACGCGGCTGGGCGATGTTGCTCATGGTGCGGCTGGTCAGCCGCTCAAGGTCGGTGGCCGATTTGAGGGCTTCGCGCACATTGGCCCGCAACATCACATCGTCAAATAGCGCTTGCACACGGTCGAGGCGTTGCTGAATTTCGGTGAGGTTGAGCAAAGGCTGCGACACCCAATTGCGCAGTAAGCGCGCACCCATCGGGGTGCAGGTTTTGTCGAGCACGCCAAGCAACGTCGGGGCCGATGGCGCATTGGCTGGCTTATAGCGGCGTGGGGCTGGCACGGCGCGAATGGGTTCAACCAGTTCTAAATTGCGGCGCGTCACCTCATCTAGCCCCATAAATTGGCTGGTGTTATACACATTCAGGTCGAGAATTTGGTTGAGCGAGGCCGGTTGCATCTCGCGCAAATAGGCCAAAATCGCGCCTGCCGCCCGCAACGCCAATGGCTTGTCTTCGAGGTCGAAGGCCGCCAAGCTGCTGGTTTTAAATTGCGCTAATACGGTTTGCCGGGCATTGCCAATTTCAAAACGATAAGCCGGGTAGTGAGTAAGCGGGATACTGCGGGTCGAGCCGGTCAGCGTCATGGTTTTGGGCTTTTCGGCCATCACTTTGCCCGAAGCTGGCATCTGCTCTTCGACCAACATTTCGCGCGGTTGAATACGCGACAATTCGCGCTCAAGCTCAATCGGCCCGTTTAGCTCTACGGCATGAAATTCGCCGGTGGTGATATCGCAATAAGCGAGACCGAATTTTGGATTTTGGATTTTGGATTTTGGATTGTTATCGACTGTTGCGTTTTTAATCCCTGATCCCCAATCGACAAGCCCAACCCCACTCACAATGGCAGCCAAATAGCTGGCGCGGGCAGCATCGAGCATACGCGGCTCGACCACCGTGCCCGGCGTGATGACGCGGCGAATTTCACGCGGCACGAGGCCATTAACCGGGTCGCTGCCCAGTTGGTCGGCAATGGCGACGCGATAACCACGCTCAACCAGCCGCGCCCAATAGCCCTCTGCCGCGTGATGTGGCACCCCCGCCATCGGAATGCGCGTGTCTTTGCCCATTGGTCGGCCTGTCAAGGTGACATCGAGTTCACGTGCAATCAACTCAGCATCGGCATCAAACGCCTCAAAAAAATCACCCAGCCGAAAAAACAACACACAGCCCGGGTATTTGGCTTTTAAATCGAGGTATTGACGACGAATAGGGGTTTCGTGGGACATAGTTGGGTTGAGAATTAGTGGTTAATGGTTAATGGTTAATGGTTGAGAGTAATCGTGGATTAATTTTTTGCTCATCTATTATCCTCCACCTATTGTTTTAGGCTTTTACAAATTCGTGGAGACGAGACGCAATCCTATTTCTGTGGAGACTGCAAATTATAGATATTATTTATTATATTTGTATTGTGAGCATAGAGGAAAGTTTGTATACAAAATTTAATTTGCTATCCAAGTGTCGATAACGTAGCAAATACATATCAAATCTTTTTCTAATGTTGCAGAAATTGTCAAGAAAATTTAAGGAGAATCCATTAATCTATCGATATATCTGTGCCAATATTACATCAGCAGTAGAAAATACGCACATTGTTATCTTGGTTAAGGAGGGAACAATGAATAAAGATAAGAAAATTGATGTAACTCTACATAATAACGAGGCGAAATACAACATGAGATATCCTACCTATTTAAAGGCATGTGAGACCTGAAATTTTACGAGTCCAACTTCATTTTAATCCTCACAAAAAACAGCTAAGTCGGTAGCGTTGTTAAAACGCTACCAAATTTCACTTTAATGAAATTAAAACATATTTTGCTAGAAGAATTGATAAGGTTCATATGTGTCTACGCGATGATATTCTTTTGTGGACTATACATACTTGCACCCAATACTGAACTTGACAGCAAATGGCTTTTTTTAGGTTCGGGGATTTTTTCTTTTGTTATTTTTTGTGTTTTTGTTTTTCTGCGATTATTAACAGGCAAATCCCTAAATGCAACATCGCCTAAACATTTTCAATTCTTAATGATTGTTGCGCTTGTAATCATCCTCAGCATGTTCTTGATTCGCACATTTTCTCTAGCCACAACCAATTATGGTGGATTTGTGTTTAGCATCATTATGACGATTTTAGGATTTATTGCCGCCATCTTATTGATGAAAAAAAATTACGATAGAAACCCCAAATAAAGCAATATTATTTTCGTCGAAACAACAAAAACGGCCCATTTTCGCCCTCATAGGCATAATTGGCCTCAACATAATTGTAGATTGGGGTCGCCAATTTGTAATCGGCCAGATAATCATTATTCAACCACGGAAAATCAGCCTTGGTGAGAATGACATACAGCGGTTTGTTGCGGTTTAGACCATCAACATATTGCTGCACATGCAGGGCATAACTGGGCGTGCCGCGTTTTTTGATCCATACATTCACAAATGAAAAACGGGTGGCATTGCGCCGGCCGGCTAAGGTGTAAACCCAAGGTGCATCGCCAAAAATGGCGATGCTATCGTCGGGGCTGGTTTTGTCGCGTATATATTCGCTGATGGGAATATGTGCGCCTTGTTTGCTCTCAAGATATTGATCACGCAGGGGTTTATGTTGCACCAACACATTGTCATAGGCATCGATCATCATCGGGGTCATACGGTAAATGAGCAGGGCAACAGCAGCAACAAATAAAAATCCCCCCCCGTAGAGACGGGTCGGTGACCCGCCTTTGCCCATTGGTGGCCCGTCTTTACCCAATAGTGACCCGTCTTTTTCGACAAACGCCGCCCCAGCTAACAGCGCCACCGGCACATGCATGAGCGTAAAGTGATATTGAATGTAATTGCCCTGCCAAATACATAAGACAATGGTTGTGACTAAATAGGCGAGCAGATAAACAATCGCAAGCGGCTTTAATTTTAAGCCGCGACCAATGCCAATGGCCCCTAATAACAACACCAACGGAAAACCGCCGCCCAACACATTGGCCGCAGCTGTGGCTGGGCCGAGGGTGCGCTTGAAATCACCACTAACATCGGCC
>CAZLOF010000135.1:0-9867 GCA_964560745.1 uncultured Thermoflexus sp. | reverse complement strand
CTCGCGATGGGTAAACCAGGTCCACATGGCGAGTGCGGGTTGGGCGGCCTCTAAATAATGATAGGCGGCGGCGGTATATTCGGCGCGGGCGGCGCGGGTTTGGGCCGCAAATAAATGGCAGGCTTGGCGTTGTTCACCGCTCAATTGGCGCAGGGCGATGTGGCGTAGGGCCGGTTGCAGGGTGACTGTGCCTGCGTCCATTTGCACATAGCCACGCTCGGCGAGGGTTGTTAACGCTTGTTCGTGGCGCGTATCAGCCATATCGCTCATTGCGCCAGATCGCCATGCATCGCTGGGGGCGGGGTTGGGGAAGGCCGCCAGCGTCATCATGACATAGCGTTCGGCCTCATTCAAATAGCGCCACACCCGATGAAAAATGAGGCTGAGGGTAGGAGCCGAAATGAGCGCCTGCAAACTTTTGCTCAGTGGCTCGCCGGTGTGATGCAGGGCGATCAGCAATTTGAGCATGAGCGGGTTGCCATTGAGCAATTGATTAAGTTTGCTGTGGTCGGCCTCGCCCAGTTGAATCTTGGCTTGTTGCAACAAAATGTCAACATCGGCAGGCTGCAACCCCCCCAAAGGCTGATGCAGGTCGGGTGCAAACACCAGTTGTTGCCCAATCAGCAAAATAGGCAAGACCTGACGGGTGCGCTGAATAAGGGCCTCGATTAGCCCGCGTAGTTGGGCCTGTTCGTCGGTTTCGATCTCGGTTTGTTGCAATAGATCAATTTCATCGAACACCAGCAGGGGCGGCGACGACAGGCGGCTTAACCCGATAATGCTGAGGCTGAGTGCCAATTCGGGTGTGGTGCGACCGCCATCGGCCAGCAATTGTTGCCATAAGCCCGATTGCCCGCGCTGATGCAAAAACAAACCGAGTGAGAAAAACAAGGCGCTTAGTTTGTCATTAAACCCGCGCCGCAAGGTAAACCAAAACGGGCTACCTTGCCACATCGCGGCCAAGGCGCTGCCGAGTGAGCTTTTGCCAAACCCGCTGCCGCCGGTAATGGCGACTACTTGTTTTTGGCTAAGGGCGCTGTGGCAACGCGCCAAAATGTCATCACGCCCCACCAATAGCGCTGGGGGGTGGGGCGATTCGAGCCGCAGTGAGGGCATCCATTGCCGCAACAGGGCTTGCTCAAGTTGGGTCAGTGCTTCGCTGCGATAGCGGTAATAGGTGGCGGGCGAGATGGCTAGCTCGGTGGCGATGCCAGCTTGGGTGCGTTGTTGGTTGACCTTGAAGTAGGTTAGCAACAGCAATTTATACGGGTCAAAGCCTTTTTCGCTGTTGATCGGCAAGGCTTGGGCGGTGCTATTGAGCAGGCGTTGTAGGGCTTGCCCGCGTTTGGTGGCTTCGTCGCCGCTCAACGTTTTGTCGCTCAAAACGCCTTCGCCCAATAGGTAGGGTGCGGCGAGGGGCGAGTGTTTGCCCAACCAAGCCACGTCGTTATAGTGCTCTAGCGCTTGCTCAAGCTGGGCCAATAGGGTCACGGTGGCGATCGGCGCTTCGTTATTTGCATCGGGCGCTGGGACGGTAGCCGGTTGAATTTTTTTTGGGCGTGCCATATCGTGAGAGAAATTAGGGTTTATTTGAGAGACATTTTCGGCGTTTGGGCAGTAACATACCTGCCTGTAAATCGGTTAAAGAAGCAGTGCAAAATGAGTTTTAGTTGTGGCTTTAATTATTTTACCTAAGTTGCTACCCCAGAAAAAGGGAAGAAACTATAAAAAAGCATTGAAACAAGCAGTATAGTTCGTTTACTATGACAAAACCACCTTCTGAATCAATGCTCGATCGAATTATCTCATTTTATTGCTTTTGTGATGATTTTATAAAAGCGATAGCCTATAAAGATGACACACAAAGCCAAATGAGCACAGCCGAGATCATGACGACAGCCTTAGTTGCAACGGAATTTTATGGCGGTAATTTTGAAAATGCACGCAGCCTGTTGCGAGATCATGATTATGTCAAGGGTATGTTGAGCAAAAGTCGTTTCAATCGCCGCCTCCATAGCATTCCTGAAGTAGTGTGGTTGCAGCTTTCTCATGCGCTTGGAACTGTGCATAAAGCACTCAATCGTGGACAAGCCTACTGTGTGGATAGTATTCCAATCCCAGTGTGTGACAATATTCGCATTTCGCGTTCAAACATCTACACTGGCGAAGAGTATCGGGGTTATATCGCCAGTAAACGACGTTACTTTTATGGTTTACGAATTCATTTAGTCGTCACAGCTCATGGCAAGCCCGTAGAAATGCTACTTGCCCCCGGTTCAGATTCAGATATCTGCACTTTAAGATGTTTTGACCTTGATTTGCCAACCCATGCCAGTGTGCATGCAGATAAAGCGTATACCGATTACTTGTGGGAAGATTTACTCAAAGAAGTGCAAGATATTAACTTGGTTGCCCTACGTAAATCCAATGCCAAACGCGAGATGGATGGCTGTGAGCGATATCTTTCTGGGCGCATACGTCAGCGCATTGAAACTGTCTTTTCACAGATCACGATTGCTTTCCCGCGGTTTATTCGGGCTGTTACTGCACGTTGTTTTGAACTTAAGTGTTTTTTGTTTGTTTGGAGACTCGCTTTTTAGCTTTGTTATGGGTAGCAACTTGGGTTATTTTAGAACACAGTCAAAAAAACATGATTAAACAAATAGTTATACCATCAAAACAGATCGTGCATAAGATTATGGTCGCCAGCGTCTTTGTCGCAATCATGTCGGGCGCGGTTCAGGTGAATCGGGCGGCAGCGGCCACGTCATTGGCCGACCCAATCACACCCCAAGAAAAAGAGGTCATTTGTGGCATCCAAATTCCACAATATGAGTCGCAAGGCTGGCGTTTTGTCATGAACTTTAACAACAACCAAGCGACGGGCTGTATGGTTTCGCCCGTCATTAGTTATCTTGGCACGGCTTATGCCAAAAGCATTGTGCCGTGTCAGGTGGTGGGTGATGTGGTCATTTCGGGCGGCAGCGCCAAGTTTAATGGCGGTTATATTCGCTGCGACAACTTTAACCCGCCGGGTGAGGGCATCAAGAACGTTACCTATTTCGATATGCACATTTGGGCTAAGAATATTGGTTATCAATCGGCGAGCAATAACAACCCTGTGTTTTATCATCCGAATGTCAGTTTGCACATCCCAACCGCCTTGCACCCAATCGGTAAAAAAATGTATGGTTTAACCACGCGGCGGGGTGTAACTGGCTTGTTGAATACCGCACCCAAAATAGTAGCGCCATCTCAGAATGGGTGGTATTGGTTTGCGTCGCAACGCTTTGAGGCTGGTTTGGTGCATACGTTGGGTAATGTTTCGCTTTCGCCCATTGCTGGCTTGGCGAGTGCGCCTTTTAGCTTTGACCATAGCCCACAAACCATTTATATCGGTTATGAACCCGGGCATACGCCAACTGTGTTTTATGGCGAAATAGATGAGATTACGGTTGACCCGCAATATGGTGGCGACTGTTGTTAGGTGGCTGTGTGCAAATGCTAACGCGGTTTTGCCTCGTGCATGATGATAACATGCTGACCTAAAATATATATATCACGAGAAAAATATAAGGGTCAAAATGATCGTAGAACCGTCATTTCTCGCTCCGCTCGAAATGACAATTTTATGCCTCCATTATCATCTTGATCTATATATATCACGAAAAAAAGATATGAAAACGATTTTTAAAACAAGAATGGTATATATCGGACTCATCACCACCAGCTTGTTTGCGGCGATGGGATTCGCAACATGGCAAATTGACCCTGCCGTTTCTGGGCCTGTGGCAAACACGCAGGTGATGTTACCAGCGGTTTTTACTGAGCCACAAGGCACCCTCGGCGCGTCGCCGTCATCGACCCCCACGATGACGGTGACGCAGGCAAGCGTGACGGCGACGGCGACAACCGCCCCCACAGCTACCCCTACGGCAACGGCGACTGCAACCGCAACAAAAACACCATCGCCCACGCCCACCTTAACCCCACAACAAAAAGACGCGGTGTGTGGCATCGAAATCCCGCAATACGAATCAAAAGGCTGGCGTTTTGTCATAAATTTCAACACCAATGCCCCAACGGGCTGTATGATTTCGCCGGTGACGATCTTGGGCAAAACCACTTATATAAGAACCATTGTGCCGTGTGAGGTGGTGGGTAATGTCACCATTTCGGGTGGCAGCGCCAAATTTAACGGCGGTTATATTCGTTGCGACAACTTTAACCCACCCGGCAGCGGTGTCAAAGAAATGTCATACTTTGATATGCACGCATGGGTCAAAAATGTTGGCACGCAATCATCTGCCAACAATAACCCAGTGTTTTATCACCCTGATGTCAGCTTGCACATCCCCAAAAACACTGGAATTGGCGGCGTTACATTATTGGGGTTAACCACGCGCCGCGCTACTACCGACCGCACCACAAGCCCACGTGTTGTTTCGCCAAGTAGTAATGGCTGGTATTGGTTTGCATCACAGCGTTTTGATACCGGATTGGCGCATACGTTGGGCAATGAATCGTATCCGCTCGTCTCGCCCGGTGGCGCGATTGCGCCTTTTAGCCTGAATCACGACCCGCAAACGATTTATATTGGGCACGAGCCGGGGCGAACTGGGTCTACTTTTTATGGCGAAATGGATGAAGTGACGGTTGACCCGCAATATGGCGGCGACTGTTGCTAGGCTGTTATCGTTGCCCGATAAATCTTTCCACAAAAATGACGATCCCGCTATGTTCGTAGAACATAGCGGGATCGTCATTTTTGCGGAAATTTGTTTTACTTCCCCCAGTTTTTTATGCTATAATACCGATAGGTTATATAAATAAATGGTTATATGATGATGATTGCTAATTCACTCGACAACACCTTTGCGGCTTTGGCCGACCCCACGCGGCGAGCGATTTTGGCACGCTTGGCGCTGGGTGAGGCGACGGTGATGGAATTGGCCGAGCCATTTGCTATGACGCAACCGGCGATTTCGAAGCACCTTAAGGTGCTTGAGCGGGCGGGGTTGATCTCACGTGGGCGTGATGCGCAACGCCGACCGTGCCGGATTGAACCCAAGGCCTTGGCACAGGCCGATATGTGGCTGACGCAGTATCGGCGTTTGTGGGAGAGCAATTTTCAACGGCTGGATGCGTTGTTGGATTCGTTGCAATTGGCGGAGGCGATGTCTGATTCACCCCGCAATGATGATGTAAAACAAGAGAAATAATCGTTATGACAAACAAACTGACACTGACTACGCCTAATGACCTTGAAGTGGTTATTACTCGCGTGTTTAATGCGCCGCGCCGCTTGGTCTTTGATTGCTATACCAAGCCAGCATTGGTGCGGCAGTGGTTGATAGGACCTGCCAATTGGGTATTTGTGGTATGTGATATCGACCTGCGGGTGGGCGGTGCGTATCGTTATGTTTGGCGCGCCCCCGATGGCAGCGAGATGGGGATGGGCGGTATCTATCGTGAAATTCAAGCGCCCGAGCGATTGGTCGATGTGCAATTGTTTGATGAAGATTGGACGGGGGGAGAAACTTTGAATACGTTGATTTTGACTGAACATAACGGCAAAACCACCGCGACCCATCGGGTGAAATATGCATCGTTGGCGGCGCGTGATGGTGCATTACGTACCGGCATGGTCGATGGGATGTCGGCTGGGTTTGACCGCCTCGACTTATATTTACAGACGTTGGTTTGATTGATGAATATAGATGTAATGCTGAAACCCCTATCTCCTTAACCCCCTACATGGGACAGGGAGGTAGGGGGGGTGGCAAAAAACAGACAAATTTAGGAGAAAAATATGCAAAAAATTACCCCATTCCTTTGGTTTGATAACAATGCTGAAGAGGCCATTCAGTTTTATGTCGGGATTTTCAAAAATTCAAAGATTTTGAATATTAATCGTATGGGTGATAGTGGCGCGGTTTTGACCGCCACATTTCAGCTTGAGGGTCAAGAATTTATGGCTTTAAATGGCGGCCCGATGTTTAAATTTACCGAAGCTATTTCATTGTTTGTGAGTTGTGAAACGCAAGAAGAAGTAGATACTTTATGGCAGAAATTAACCGCAGGGGGCGAAGAATCGCGTTGTGGTTGGCTGAAAGACAAATTTGGCTTGTCATGGCAAATCATCCCCAAGGCCTTGGGCGAATTGATGGGCGACCCAGACCCAGTGAAGGCGCAACGGGTGATGCAAGCCATGTTGCAAATGAACAAGATCGATATTCAAACTTTAAAGGCCGCCCACGCGCTGAGCTGATGAAAAGGTTTGTTGATTTCACTACCTAAAAGGCCCTTCATCTTTTAGGAAATTGCTCTAAATGCCGGTCATTGCCAATTTTTGTTGGCAATGACCGGCATTTTTTTCCTGACGATCCGCTGACGATGGGTGTGTAAACTGATTTTTAGGAGGCAACAAAATGAGCACACAAGTATTTATCCCTCATCAAAGCAACCAAGCGTTTGCGCTGCAATTCCCAAATCGCTGTGTTTATACCGGCGAAGTCGCCAATCGTAACGAATGGGTGATCGCGTCCTATAAATATGGACGACGCATCATGTCGGCCAAGGTCAAAGTGCCTTATTCTGAGCAAGCTATGCAAGAGGCCAAACGCAATCGGCGTATCGCCCGCATTGTGTTTTTGCTGGCCAGTGTGTCGCTGGTGATTGCGGTGTTTGTTGGTGCGGCGGC
This sequence comes from uncultured Thermoflexus sp., assembly GCA_964560745.1. Lineage (GTDB taxonomy): Bacteria > Chloroflexota > Anaerolineae > J036 > Brachytrichaceae > AQU-03. Next base: position 3,164 of record CAZLOF010000135.1, on the reverse strand, counting down.
TATGCGGCTAAAGGGTGGGGCGGTGTTTGGGTTAGGGCCGTTTGTTGCCTTGTTTTTGGCGGCGTTGGCGACGGGTTTTGTATGTAAACACATCCTGAGCAAAAAATGGCCGACCATGAAAGACATGCCGCTGTTCTATTTTGAATCGGGCAATATTGGGCTGCGAGTGCATCCGCAACCCAACGGCGTGAATTTTTGGTTTGTCAACGATGCCATTGCCCGCGAATTTGCCAATTTGAACCGTGCAGAGGTCAAGGCGGTGTAATCAAAGGAGGAAGGATGAAACGGGCATATATGTTTTATTTAATAAGCTTGCTGGTTATTTTGGGTGCATGTAATAGTGTGCCTACCCCTAAACCGGTTCAAGGCAAGCAAGCCGAGATTGGCAAATACTTATTATCTTTTCATGCCTGTGATACTGCCAAAGTGAGCAATTGCAACAGCCCACAAAATCATCAAACCTATGTGGCGCATAGCAATGATGGCAGTGCATGGCAATTATTGCCCAACTGGCAAGCCTATGCTGGTTCGGTTCCCGATGTCATTCGGCGCGGCAATGTGTTATATATTTACACCTCTAACCTAAAATTGGCGCGATACCGCCTCGACACCGGTCAACTTGAGACCAATATTGCCGTGACGGGTTGGAATGGGGTAGACCCGTCGTTGTATCTTGATGCGCAGGGGCGTTTGGTCATGTTTTATTTAAATGGCTTTGTGCCCAATGGCGACCCGGCCCAATGCGCCCCCGGGCTGAGCAGTTGTGAAAAATATATCGATTCGATTGTTGAGGTGGCTGGCAGCGATGGCACTAAGTTTGAGGCGGTGTCTGGGCATCGGGCCGTCATTAAATTGGGGGCGGGGGCAACATTTACCAGTGGTTCTGACCCCGATGTTTTTCATGATGGCAAACAATTTGTGATGTATGTATCGCATGGCCCCAGCATTTCGGTGTGGACTGGCGCAAGTCTGGATGCGACTTTTGTTTATCAGGGGGGGTTGTCGGATAAAACAGGCGGCATACCGGCGGGGTATTTTGACAGCAGCGCGAAACACTATTGGACTTTTGCGCACATTACCCAAAATGGCCGCGCCGTTATTCGCCGCGCTACCCATGCTAATTTTGACAAACTGAGCGAATCGAGTTGGGCAACCGTGTTGCGTGGCTCAGATATCGGTTTGGGCAATACCAGCAATGTCGAAAGCCCGGGCTTTGCCCTCAATATCGAAGGGCCTGTCAGTGATAAACGCCTTTATTTACCGGTTGTGGTTGGTTAAGGGGCGATAGTTGAGAGTTAAGAGTTGATTGTGCTTACTCAGCACTTAGTAATTAAGGAAAAATGATTAAATTATCTAAATTCCAGCAGCGGCTCATCATGATGAATGGCGTGGTGATGCTATTGGCGATGATGTTGATGGCTTGTAATGGCAAGACCCCAGCAACCCCCATTCAATTTGGTGATATTTGCAAAAATGACAAAAAGACGGTTGAGGTCGTGGGGTTTGCGCGGCTGCCGCCACGTATCGAATGCAGCAGTAGCAATTGCTCGATGCATTTTTGGGGCAATGCCGAGGCACAAGGGCAGTGGCATTGGGCACAGTTAAAGGTGGGCAGTGGCAAAAACCAAATGGAATTGCCGCCCACCCAATTTAAAAATACCGATCTCAAATTTCGGGATGATGCCGGTAATGTGTTGGGGCATAACGCCAAAGTTAAATTGACAGGTTATGTCACCGGCCCACTCACGCCCAATTCGAATGTGACATTTTGCAGCATCAGCGTTGAAAAAGTAGAGCAAGTGAAGTAATAAAGCGCAGCCATTTTAATCTCTGCGACTCAAATCGTCATGGCGAGGGCGGCGATATGGTCGAGCGTTTGAGATTGGGCGTGTTGTTGGATTTGGCTGAAGGTTGCGGCGGGCAGGGCAGTTGCAAGTTGGTCGAAGCGTGTTTGCGCGGCGATGCGCTGAAATTGCTCAAGCGCCGGATGTTGCAACACACAGGCGAGTATGTGGGCGGCTAAAGATAAATTACCCTCAGCTTGTGCCATATCACTCATGTCGAGCAAGGTTGTCAATGCTACCGGTTGGGCGTGAATCGATATGGCGAGTTGCAGCGCATCACGATAATGTTGTTTCGCGGCGTTGCGCTCGCCCAATTTCCATAACACATCACCTAACGAGGTCAGCGAAAACGCCACCCCGCGTTGATGCCCAATCTCACGTTTGAGACGCAGGCTGTGCTCAAACGTCAGGCGCGCCTTGGCTAAATCTCCGTCACGTTCATATACATCACCCAAATTGGTCAGCGCAATCGACAACACCCGCCGGTCGCCGATATCTTGGCACACGGTAATGGCTTGCTCGAACAATTCACGGGCGCGGGCCATATGGTGTTGGGTGAGGGCAATGGTGCCGAGGTTGACCAAGGCGCGGGCTTCTTCGACGCGGTTTTGCACGGCGCGGGCTTCATATAGCCCGTCGGCATAGTAACGGGTGCTATTTTCAAAGGGATCAGTTTCACGTGCTGCCCACACATTGCCCAATCCCACCAACACCCGTGCCAACCCCGGGCGATAGCCAACCTGACGGTAGCCCTGCTCGGCGCATTGATAATGCGCTTGCGCAAGGTCGTAATCGCCACAACCATAGGCGATATCGGCTCGCACATTCCATACAAAGGCCGCGCCTTCGGGCATTTGCACCCGCTCAAACAGCGTCATGGCGCGGTCGAGCAAGGGTGTGGTTTGCTCGATTGCGCCCAATCGGTTGAGTAGCCAAGCGTAACGTGAACATAACCGCGCCAAGGTTTTTTGCTGGGTGAATGAGGCGGGCGTGGCGGGTAAGCGGTCGAGCGCGGCGATGGCTTTGGCAAAGGTGTCGGCCCCTTCACGAAACCAACTGCGTGATTCATAAAAATGAAAAGTGCCTGCCAATAATTTGCTGATCGCAGTCACATCGCCATTTTCAATGGCGTTGGCCCACGCCATGCGAATGTTATCCAGATCGGCGGCGATTTCATCGAGCGCCAATTTTTGGCGCGGGCTGCCGATCAGATCACTGGTGCGGGCAGCGAGATGATCGGCATAAAAATGGCTATGGCGTTGGCAACAGGCCATGTGCAGATCGGGCTTTTCGCGCAGTTTGGCCTCGGCAAAGCGGCGT
>CAZLOF010000134.1:6615-9884 GCA_964560745.1 uncultured Thermoflexus sp. | reverse complement strand
CATGCGGGCTTGAATGATATGAACAATCTTCATTATTTTGGGCGCAAAGTATATAGAATGACGAAAGTCAGGTTTTCATTAAGCACCACCGCACAAGCCGTCAAAAAAGACCTATAACGTCTCTAAAATCTTATTGCGCCGTGTTTCATATTCTTCAAACGAAATGAGACCTTTATCTTTGAGCACAAGTAATTGCTGTAACCGTTGCTCAATATTAGCACTGGTGGCTGAGGTTGCTTCGGTGGGGGCTGGTTCTGGCTGGGGGGTGATAGGGCGACGAGCTGGCTCAAACCCAACTTTTGCCTCGAGCAAGGCACGTTTAAACGCCAGCGGGTCGGCCAAATAATACATGGTGTTTAAACCAACATCACTGGCGGTCATGATCGACACTGTGCCATAGCCCAAAATGCGCCCAATTAAGCTTTGCTGCATTGCAACATCATTTATTTTTTCAAGCGATGAATCGAAGCTCGATTTGCTTAAAATGCCATGCACTTGAATGACACGGCGCGTGGTAACCACATCTAAATTGCTAGCCCACATCAAAATGGTGTGCACAAAGCCCCATAGCGCCGAAAGCACCATCACCCCAAACACCAATAGCACTGCCCAGCCGGGCACTACCGCCAAAAACCCACGCACAGGCGACAACACGCCTGCTACGCCGGGAATGCTACGAATTAGGCCAGCCAAAGGCCCATCGCCAAAAACCGCGCGATATAGCTGAAATAGTACCAATACCCAAAACAATCCCGATATTAATCGCATTAAGGCCGGTAGCAAAGCCGCCCAATGTTGACGTTGGCTGCGCAAAATGGTTTCGTCGGTGGTCAAAAGTTTGTTGAGGTAACCCATCGCTTTAACTTTACTCCAAAGTTATACTTTTTGCAACCATTATTTAGGCTGGTTTACAAATCACGCAACTATTGTGTATAGTTAAGCCCATGAACACGTTGCCAACCAAACCTACCCGCCGCCCTATGCACCAAATGACTCGCGAATTGGTCGATGTTGTGATGGGCCGAACCCCCGCCACTTCTGTTATTCGCAATGGGCGCTGGGTCAATGTGCATTCGGGCGAAATCATCCCGAATACCGATATCGCCATCTGCGGCTGCCGCATTGCCTATGTCGGCCCCGATGCCAGCCATACCATTGGTGCAAATACCCGCGTTATTGATGCCGCTGGGCGTTATTTGCTGCCCGGGTTATGCGATGCCCACATGCATGTCGAAAGTGGCATGATTACTGTCACCGAATTTGCTCGCGCTGTTATTCCACATGGCACGACCAGCATGTTTATCGACCCGCACGAAATTGCCAATGTGCTGGGCTTGGCCGGAGTGCAATTGATGCACGACGAGGCCGCCACGTTGCCGATCAATGTGTATGTACAAATGCCCAGTTGTGTGCCCAGCGCACCCGGCCTCGAAACCCCCGGCGCTAGCATTGACCCCGATGATGTCGCCGAGGCAATGCGTTTGCCGGGCATCATTGGTCTTGGCGAAATGATGAATTTCCCCGGGGTGTTTATGAATGACAACAATATGCACGCCGAAATGGCCGAAACCATCAGCTCTGGCAAAGTGATTGGCGGGCATTATGCCTCGCCCGACCTCGGTTTGCCTTTTCATGCTTATGTGGCGGCTGGCCCCGCCGATGATCACGAAGGCACACGAGCCGAAGACGCGGTAGCACGGGTGCGCCAAGGCATGAAAGTCATGCTTCGCCTTGGCTCGGCTTGGTTTGATGTGGCAGCCCAAGTGAAAGCCATCACCGAATTGGGGCTGGATAGCCGAAATTTTCTGTTATGCACCGATGATTGCCATTCTGGGACTTTGGTCAACGAAGGCCACATGAATCGCGTGTTGCGTCATGCCATCGCCCAAGGTCTAAAACCCATGACCGCCATTCAAATGGCAACCCTGAACACAGCAATTCATTTTGGGGTTGAAAAAGACATCGGCAGCATCACGCCCGGGCGCTATGCCGATATCATTCTCACCAGCGATTTAATCGCGTTGCCCATCGAAATGGTGATCGCCAATGGGCAAGTGATGGTGGATCAAGGGCAATGGCAAACAGATTTGCCAGCCTATTCTTACCCAAGTTTTGCCAAAAACACAGTCAAACTTGGCAAAGTGATGCAACCCAGCGATTTTTATGCCGCCTACGCGCCTGAGCAAGCCGATCAAGCCACGCCCAACGGCACAGCCAATGTAAATGTAATCGGCGTGATCGAAAACCAAGCCCCAACCCGCGCCCTCATTTGCCAACTCGCTGTGCGTAATGGGGCGATTTGGCCCGATATGGGCCAAAATATTGCACGTATCGCGCTGGTCGAGCGACATCGCGGCACAGGGGCGGTGGTGAATGGCTTTGTGCATGGCTTTGGCTTTAATGTGCCTTGTGGCATGGCCTGCACCGTTGCCCATGATAGCCATCACATGATTGTGGTAGGTACAAATGAAGAAGATATGGCGGCGGCAGCCAATCGCCTGAGCGAAACTGGTGGCGGCGTCACGCTGTTTAGCGCTGGCCGACAATTGGCTTTGGTCGAAATGCCGATTGCTGGGTTAATGTCTGACGAGCGGGCTGATGTTGTGGCAGCCAAAGCCGAGCATTTGATACAGGCTATGTCTGAATGTGGCTGCACTTTACACAATGCCTATATGCAGCTTAGTTTATTGGCGCTGGTCGTCATCCCCGAGTTGCGTATTTCAGACAAAGGCATCGTTGATGTGCGCCAGTTTAAAGTGATTTCGTTGTTGGCATAATGTTTAAAGATTTACAATATCGGTATGAGTCACATACATCATAAATCACATCACCTCGTTTGGCTCGCCGTTTTGTGTTGTTTATTTACCGCTTGCGCCATTCAAACACCCACCCCCGTACCCAAACCACCCACACCAGTTAAACCCGAAATCACATTGACCATTGCGTCGGTAGGAGCACAACCAATTTTCGATAAGGCATTGATGACCGTAGCAGCAGGATCACGGGTGACGCTTGAATTCACCAATAGCACCTCACGGGGGGACCGAATTATGCAAAATTGGGTCTTGGTTCAGCCCGGGGCCGAGGCTGGCGTAATAGGCGATGCACCAAATACGACGCTCGATACCAGCTTCATTAAGCCGGGTGATCCCCGTGTGATCGCTTTTACCACTGCGGTAGTGGGGTCACAAATTGCAGTAGTAACGTTTGACGCTCCCCCACCCGGGCGATACACTTATCTCAGCACCGCACCACGTCATCAAGAGATG
>CAZLOF010000134.1:0-6605 GCA_964560745.1 uncultured Thermoflexus sp. | reverse complement strand
GTGTTGGTCGTTCAATAGAAAAAAACCTCGAAGGTCTTAACGCAGCTCCAAGTTTTAGTCGCGAGCTGTGCTAAGACCTCCGAGGTTTTATTTTTCAATCGATTTAAATCTTACCCAACGCCTTCAAAACCGCCACTGGCGACATCGGCAGGGTTGTCATGCGCACACCGATGGCATCGTGAATGGCATTGGCAATGGCTGCCACTGGCGGCACAATCGCCACTTCACCCACCCCACGCACGCCAAATGGATGATTTGGCGCGGCCACTTCGACCAAGCGCGCCTCAATCATCGGCAAATCGAGCGTGGTTGGCATACGGTAATCAAGCAATGTCGAATTAAGCAATTTGCCATTGGCATCATATACATATTCTTCATTTAACGCCCAACCAATGCCCTGCGCCGCACCACCATGCATTTGCCCTTCGACATAGCTGGGGTGAATGGCCTTACCGACATCTTGAATAGCCGTATAACGCAACACATCGACCTTGCCGGTATCTTCGTCTACTTCCACATCTACAATATGGGTGGCAAACGCCGGCGCACCGCCCTTGCCATCGACCGTAACCGTAGCCGAAATTTGACCGCCGGTTTCGTGAAGTTTGCTCGACAGTTCTTTGAAGCTGATTTGATGCTCATGGTTTTTCAACACGCCTTTGTCATATGTCACCGCATCGGGGGCAATTTCCCACAATTTGGCGGCGTGTTCAATCATGCTTTGCTTAATTTTTTGCCCAACTTCATAGGCCGCCAAACCGCTGCCAAAAGTGGTGCGGCTGCCGCCAGTTACGTCGTTATAACCAACCGAATCGGTGTCTGCCACCATTGGTCGTATTTGATCGACTGGAATGCCAAGCACTTCGGCCAATTGCATCGAGATCGAGGTGCGAGTGCCGCCAATGTCGGTGCTGCCTTCAACCAAAGAGATGCTGCCATCGGGGTTAACGCTGGCGGTGCAGCTCGATTTGCCGCCCCAGTTAAACCAAAAGCCAGTGGCCGCGCCGCGTCCACGCTTTTTGCCCGGCGCTGGGCTGCCTAAATCGGCAGAATTGTGGGGGTGATCAATAGCAGTTTCGATGGTCTCGATACAACCGATGCGCATATACGTTGGCCCGTCGGCGCGGCGATCGCCCTCTTTGGGGGCGTTGATGCGGCGAAATTCGAGCGGGTCGATGCCAAGATTATCGGCGACCTCATTGACCACCGATTCAAACGCAAATGCCGCATTTGTCGCACCTGGGGCACGATAAGCCGCCGATTTTGGCTTGTTTAACACAATATCATAGCCATCAATTTGCAAATTGTCGATTTTGTAAGGGGCCATGATCGTGCCGGTTGCCGCCCCAACGGGTGAACCCGGGAATGCACCGGCCTCATAATCGAGGCGGGCGGTAGCGGCGGTGATGATGCCATCTTTATTTGCACCAATCTTCACTTTCATCCACGATCCGCTGGTTGGGCCAGTCGCCATCAACACATCGGCACGGGTCATCGCCATTTGCACCGGTTTGTAACCGGCTTTTTTAGACAACAATGCCACCACAGGCTCTAAATAAATGGGGATTTTGCCGCCAAAGCCGCCGCCAATTTCGGTAGGAACTACCTTGAGTTTAGATTCAGGGATACGCACAATTTGCGCGACTTGGCTGCGAGCAGAAAATGCCCCTTGCGTGCTACACCAAATCGTCAAATTGCCATCAGCATTCCACAAGGCGGTGGCGGCGTGTGGCTCAATATAGCCCTGATGCACCATGCTGCTCCAAAACTCGCGTTCGACCACAGTGCCACCGGCTTCTAAGGCCTCGGCAAAACCTTTTTCGACATCGCCACGTTGGTGTTGAATGTGTTTTGCGATGTTGGTTGGGCTATCGCCATGAGCGCCGCCCTCTTCGGTGCGCAAGTCATGCAACAAAATGGGGGCATCGGCCTTCGCCGCATCTTTTACTGACAATACCGCTGGCAGTAACTCATATTCCACCTTAATCAGCTTGCAAGCTTCTTCGGCAATGCTAATACTGGTGGCGGCTACGGCGGCAATGGCGTGCCCGTGATACAACACTTTGCTGCGGGCCAATATGTTTTCGCTAACATAACGTAAATTTGCAGTGCTTTCACCCAAATCGGCAACAATATCACCAAGATCGGGTAGATCTGATGCCGTCAATACTGCCTTTACCCCTGGGTACGCCTCAGCGGCGCGGGTATCAATCGAAATAATTTTGGCGTGCGCATGGGGGCTGCGCAACATTTTTGCATGTAAAAGGCCGTTCATGCGCACATCATTTGCATAAATGGCACGTCCGGTTACTTTATCGGCACCGTCGTGTCGCACTGGGCGCGAGCCAATTACATTAAAAGTTTGAGTTGATTGGTTTGACATCGGTTTTCTACCTCTTGCTGAATAATACCAAATATTTTTGAGTGTTTATAAATCACAGCACATCCTCCCTATAAACAGTGGAAATTAAAACAAATTTTCGCCGAGATAACTATCATTGTGTGTATGGAGGGCAAAGCTCTCCACACACACAATGATAGTTATCTCGGCATTACGTCTTTTATAAGAAGATACATCACAACCTAAACAGGGCATAAAATAGATATTATTATGGCTGAAACCCAAACTTTCCCTTCTGGTGCTGCTAACGCGGCCCCAACCGCAGTTACAGATACAGTGGTGACGAGCAAACATCAAGTCACCATCAACGGGCAATTGATCAACTATACAGTCATGTGTGGCACGATGGTGCTGCGCGATGAAATTGAGGATAAACCCGCCGACAACAGCAAACCTGAACGCGAAAAAGCCCGCGCCAGCATGTTTTTTGTGGCTTATTTGCGTGATGACGTGGCTGGTCAACCTATTGATAAAAGCAAACGCCCGCTCACATTTTCGTTTAATGGCGGGCCGGGGTCATCATCGGTATGGCTTCATTTGGGGGTGTTGGGACCGCGCCGGGTGCAAATGGATGAAATCGGCAATGCCTTGCCACCGCCTTATCAACTCATCGACAACGAATTTTCGTTGCTCGATGTCACCGATTTAGTATTTATTGACCCGGTTGGCACGGGCTATAGCCGCGCCGTGGCCGGTGAAAAAAATAAAGATTTTCATGGGTTTGGCAAAGATATCGAGTCGGTCGGCGATTTTATTCGCCTATATACCACCCGCCAAAAACGTTGGACTTCGCCCAAATTTTTGATTGGCGAAAGCTATGGCACTACGCGGGCGGCGGGGTTGTCGGGTTATTTGCAAGATCGACATGGCATGTATTTAAACGGCATTATGTTGGTGTCGTCGATCTTAAATTTTCAGACGGCGCGATTTGAACCAGCCAACGATTTACCCTACATTTTGTTTTTGCCCACGTATACCGCTACCGCGTGGTATCACAAATTATTGGGCGGCAAATTGCAACAAGACCTGCGCAAAACCCTGAGCGAGGTCGAAGCCTTTGCGTTGGGCGAATATGCCTCGGCTTTGCTCAAAGGCGCATCGCTCAGCCCTGCCGAGCGGGCCAATATTGTGCGCAAATTGGCAAAATACACCGGCCTTAGCGCCGATTACATCGAGCGCAGCAATTTGCGCATCGATATTCATCGTTTTTGCAAAGAATTGATGCGCAAGCAGCGTCGCACGGTTGGGCGGCTCGACAGCCGTTATATCGGCATTGATCGAGATGCAGCAGGCGAATTGCCCGACCACGACCCCAGCATGAGCGCCATCATGGGGCCATACACCGCCACTTTGTATGATTATGTGCGAGATGAGCTTCAATTTGAAAGCGATTTGCCGTATGAGATTTTGAGTGGCAAAGTGTGGCAGAACTGGAGCTACAAGGAATTTGAAAACCAGTATGTCGATGTAGCCGCCACGTTGCGTGGGGCGATGTGCAAGAATCCGCATCTAAAGGTGTTTGTTGCCAATGGTTATTACGACCTTGCCACGCCTTATTTTGCCACCGAATACACCTTTAATCACCTCGGTATCGAGCCGGTGCTACAGCCCAATATCTCGATGGCTTATTATGAGGCTGGACACATGATGTATGTGCATTTGGCCTCGCTTGCCAAACTCAAGGCCGATTTGGCTGGGTTTATGGCGAAGGCTTAGTCATTTTGTTTTATGCGAAGATGGTAAAAACACTTAGCAAAATCACAGCGCAACTTGTCTGTTAAGCAAATCATTACAAAATCCATAAATTGTATGATGTAGATGATGAAGAAACCCCTCATAACACCCTGTAAAGTTTGGCCCGCTTTTGCAACCCAATTTCGCCAATTAATTCAAGCCGCCGCAAACAATACGTCATCTGATGCGCCAGCCGGACCGGAATTCGCAAAACGCGGGCCAACTCGCCGCTGGTAAATTCGGTGGGCAAATCGGCAGGGAGCAATCCTAACAAATCTTGGGGGGCTTCAAACAATTGGCGCTCAGTAATCTCGACCAAACGCCGATCCACCGATTTCCACTCGCGCCGCCAACGGCCCTTCTGGGGCAAATCGTTGGGTCGGCGAATTTCTTCCTCGCGGATGAGTAGGGTTTCAATCGTCAGGTTAGAGTGCGCCAAAAGGTCGGGGCAACCGACCAGCGCCTCGAAAATATGCGCCGCGTGGCCTTTGCTTGGCGAGCGCCGCCGCCCCAATTCGTGCCCGTCAGCATCTTGCTTCACAATCCAGCGTTCGGTGGCGATGGGGTGAATGAGATGCAGGCGATATCGCGCCAGCAAATCACGCAGTTTGGTTTGAATGGACGAAAACCCGCTGGTTTGAATCTCGATGAGCAACGGCGACACGGCGGCCTTGGCTGCATCCACAGGCCAAGGCCGCACAATGTCAATCCAATACCCATCAATTTTTACCTCAACGCCATCGCTCGGCTGGGCAAATTGTCGCTTTAGCGCCGCATGAAGTGAACGCTCGCTCAAAATGCCGATCGTGCGTGGGCTGGGGGCTGGCATGGCCCTATCTCACCAAACCCTCGGCTTCGCCGACCAAACGCGCCAACTCATCAAAACCCACTTGCCAAAATGCGGTGTCGGTGATGTCAATACCAATCAAGGCCATTTGATCTTTGGCGGCAAGGCTGCCGCCCGATTCTAGCAACTGGGTATATTTTGGCACAAATGATGCGCCCTCGCGTCGATACATGCCATATAAGCCCAAGGTCAGCAACAAGCCAAACGAGTAGGCATAACAATAAAACGGTGAGCCGATAAAATGCGGAATGTAAGACCAGCCATATTCGTAACCATTGGTCATTTGCAGCGCCTCGCCATAATAAGGCGCATTGGCTTGTAGCCATAGCTCATTAATTTGCTGGGCGCTGAGGCGGCCTTTGGCGCGGGCATCATAGGCCAAGCTCTCGAAGCGGGTCAACACAGTTTGGCGATAAACGGTGGCAAAACTGTCTTCGATTTTGTGGCAAATGAGCGATAATCGGTCGCGTTCATCGGTCATTTCTGACAACAAATCTTCAAACACCAACATTTCGGCAAACACGCTGGCGGTTTCGGCCACAGGTAACGAACAATTGTAATTGAAGCCGGTTTGTTTGGCGCTCAAATAAAAATGAATGCCATGCCCCAACTCATGCGCCAAGGTCATTACATCATATAGTTGATCGTTATAGCTCATCAAAATGAAAGGCGGCTCGGCGGGGTTAATTGGGCTGCAAAATGCACCGCCAATCTTGCCAGCACGCGGGGCAGCATCAATCCAATTCTCGTTAAAAAAGCGGGCGCTGATGTCTGCAAATTGGGGCGAGAATCGCGTTAGCGCCGTTGTAATTTTGTTGCAGGCTTGGTCGTAGCTCAGGGTGCGTTTAACCTCGCCAACCGGTGCATATTGGTCATAAATTTGCAATTTATCGAGGCCGAGCAATTTGGCCTTTAGCCCAAAATAACGATGCGCCAATGGAAAATTGCGTTCTACCACCTTCATCATTGCCTCAACCGTAGCGCCGTCAATATCATTGGCAACATTGCGCGGGTGAATGGGGCTTTGATAACCGCGTAGCCGATTATTGACCAAATGGTCTTGGAACCGCGTATCATAAATAAACGCCCGCACATCGCGCTGGGTTTCGAGCGAGCCATAAAAGGTTTCGTGGGCGCGTTGGCGCACTTGGCGGTCTGGGTTGCGAATGAGCGCCAAAATTTCGCTTTGGTTTAGCGTTTTGCTGCTGCCATTTTCGTCCCATTTAAATTGGGTGGCGCTGTTATATTCGGTAAAAAGCCGCTGCCAAGCATTAATACCGGTCATGTTTTTCTCGTTATTCAAGCGTTCTTCGTTTTCGCTCAAGGTATGGGGCTTGAAACGGCGGGCGCTTTGCAAATAATAACGATAATTTGCCAGCGCCGGGTCAGCGATCAATCGTTGGGCATCGGCATCGGCTAACCCAAGCCACTCTAAATCAAAGAAAATAAGCAAATTGCCCAAGGCCGTTAATGCCTCTTCGACCCGTTGCATCAATGAACGGTGCGCATCGGGTTGGGTGTCGGCGGCATAGACCAAATAGGCATAATTATTCGACTTTGCCATCTCAGCCTGAATTGCTTCATAGTCGCGCAAGGCCGCCAACATATGGGCTGCGCTTGGGC
>CAZLOF010000133.1:634-9949 GCA_964560745.1 uncultured Thermoflexus sp. | reverse complement strand
CACTATCTCAGCGTTGTTATGGGGCGGCAAAGCCGCCCCATAACAACGCTGAGATAGTGATTTCGGCGGAAAATTGTTTTAAGAAACACTGTCTAAAAGATGAAGCGCCGATTTCTCAATCTATCCCCAAAAGCGTAATTTGGGGGATAGATTGAGAAATCGGCAAAACTTTTCATCAACTTGAAATCTGCTTGAGTTCTGGGAGCGGTTGCAACGGATTGTTGCATGTTTATGGTATGATCATCTATGCGCATGGCAGGCACGATTACTGTCCTGAAGGCACAAGCGAATAACAAAACACGTGTAAATGTGTATTTGGATGGCGAATTTGCCTTTGGTTTGGCTCTTATACATGCGCTTTGGCTAAAAGTTGGACAATTGCTGAGCGACGAAGATATTGCTCAGTTGAAATCAGCAGATACACTAGAACAAGCAGCCGAAAAAGCTGCTCATTTTGTGCTTTACCGACCGCGTAGCAAAGACGAGGTGCGACGGCGTTTGTTACGGGCGGGTGCAGATGAAAATACAATTGAACAAGTTATCGAGCGGCTAACTTCGGTTGGGTTGCTTGATGATGCCTCTTTTAGCGAAGCGTGGGTAGAGAGTCGTTTACGCTCGAATCCGCGCAGCAAGCGGATGATCGCGTGGGAGCTACAAAAACGTGGCGTTGACGCGAATACGGTAAAAGCATCTCTTGCTGAGGTAAGCGACGACGCGAGTGCGTTTGATGCTGCCTCAAAACGGTTTCCCCGTTTGGCTGGATTACCGCCTATCGAGCAAAAACGGAAGTTAATCGCTCATCTTGCCAGCAAAGGCTTTGATTTTGAAACCGCCCAAGAAGCGGTGAATAAGGTAATGGCCCGCGCAATTTAAATATATGAACCGGATAAACTGGGTCGGGTTACACGGTTGATAGGCAAGAATATGGAATTAGTTACAGGATTCATTGGATTGATGATTGGGCTTGCGCTAGCGGTAGCGGCGTGGGTGTATGGCAATAAAAAAGGTGAAGCTACCGGACGGGCATCGGCTGTTGATGAAAGTGAAGTGCGCTATGCAGCGATGCGGGCCGAAATTGAAAAAACGTTGAGCGAAGCACAGGTGCAAGCACGTGTCATTGTGACTGAAGCAAAGGATGAGGCGATTCGGTTACGGGATAATGCTGAAAAAGATATTAAAGAGCGCCGCAACGAAATTCAACGCGAAGAAGATCGCCAAGGCAAACGCCGTAACGAAGTGTCGGTTGAACGCGATCGTTTAGAGCAATTGCAGAAAAAACTCAACCAACGTCAAGTGCAAATTGAACGGCAGGGCAATGAGGTTGAAAAATTATTGAAGGATCGCACGGCTGCACTTGAAAAAGCTGCCGCCATGACTCGTGAGGAAGCGCGGCAAGAATTGTTGCAAGCGGTGCGTGAAGAATCACGTGGCGATATGGCGCGGGTTATTCGTGAAGCCGAAGCGGAAGTGAAGGAAGTGGCGGACCAGCGCGCGCGTAAGATTATCATTGAAACGATGCAACGGGTGGCGACTGACACTGTTGCCGAGCGCACGGTATCGACGGTGGAACTGCCAAATGAAGAGGTTAAGGGGCGTATTATTGGGCGCAATGGCCGTAATGTGCAATCATTTGAGCAGGCGGCTGGGGTTGATGTGATTGTCGATGACTCGCCTGAAACGGTCACCGTGTCGTGTTTTGACCCAGTGCGACGCGAAATTGCGCGGCGTGCGCTTGAAACTTTGGTGCGTGATGGGCGTATTCACCCGCAACGAATTGAGAAATCGCTAGATGATGCGCGTCGTGATGTTGACCGGATTATTTGGGAAGAAGGCGAGCGTGCAACAGTTGAAGCTGGCGTACCCAATTTGCCCAATGAGGTCATTAAGACATTGGGGCGTTTGCGTTTTCGCACCAGCTATGGGCAAAACCAGTTGTATCATTCGGTTGAGACGGCACGTTTGGCAGGGTTGTTAGCCTCTGAATTTAAGGCTGATATTAAGATTGCCAAAATGGGCGGGCTGTTGCATGATATTGGCAAGGCGCTTGATCGTGAGAATGAAGGCACCCATGTGCAATTAGGGGTCGAATTGCTCAAGCGTTTTAATATTCCGGGACGGGTCGTGCATACGGTTGAGGCCCATCATCATGATGTGCAGCAAGAGACAATAGAGGCGGTGATTGTTGAGATTGCCGATGCCGTCAGCGGTTCGCGCCCGGGTGCCCGCCGCGAGACATTAGATGCTTATGTTAAGCGTGTGCGCCAACTTGAAGACATTGCCCGCTCGTTCCAAGGGGTGCAAGAGGTGTACGCGGTGCAAGCTGGGCGCGAGGTGCGTATTATTGTTAAGCCAGAGCGTATTGATGACTTGCGCTCGATTGAAATTAGCCGCGAGGTTGCCAAGAAGATTGAAGAAACCATGCAATACCCCGGTCAAATTAAGGTGACGGTGTTGCGCGAAACCCGTGCAGTTGAATACGCCAAGTAATGCTGGGGAAATCCCAAAAGACCTAAGGCTAAAAATACTACCGCTCTGTCACCTTCAGGTGATAGAGCGGTAATGTTTTTGGCAAAAATTTGTTTTAAATTAGTCCGTATTCCAACAAAAGCCCCACCCAACGAGCTTGGGTTTAAGCCGGAACAGCCTGCAAAACACGTAGAAGCGCCTGATATTTGGGTTGGCAATGGGGGCATTTCATGATGTGTTGGTAAATAAGCGGCATTAGCTCTGCTACGTTTTCGCCACGCATAGTGGCTTCGGCAAATTGATCAAGCACCTCGTCAACATCCTCACACGTGACCTCTACTATTGGCATGTCGTCGAGTAAACGTAATATTTTGCCAACATCCTCAAGCTTTATTGAGGATGGCTCAATCGTCTGGAGTATTTGATTTCCTCCACCGAATAGGGCCTTTAGCTTATCCAACAATCGCACGGTTAATTCTGATCCTTCATTATTGACGTATATCTATTGCTTATCTTACCCACGACATTAAAAAAATTAGGCGGCTATGCTTGCAAACACATCTTGCACCGAAATTCCCTCGCTCAAGAGCCGTTTTTTTAATCGTGAACGGGCATCGTGTAATAATTTATATAACGCATTTCGTTCCATTTTCATCCGTTTGGCAAGGTCATCAATTGGCACATCTTGAATAGCGGCTGCGATGAGGGCATTGCGCTGTCGCTCGGTTAACTCTTCGGTAATGATACGCCGCACCCGCATGAGTAAATCGGCTTTTTCAATGGCATGTTCGGGGCCTTGCGCTGAATCGGCTAGCAACGTGTTATTTTCGTTATTACCCTCACCATCGTCGTTTGCGGTGATTTCTTCTAATGAAGCATCGCGCCATTTACGACGGCGTAATTCAGTTAAAGCCACATGCACCGCGATTTTATGCACCCAAGTGGTAAATTGGCTGCGCCCCTCAAACGAAGCAAGGTTTTTGAGCACTTTGAGTAGCGTTTCTTGCGCCACTTCTTCGGTTAGGGCGGCAAATTGGGGATGGCTCGATTGAATCCAAGGTTGTAAGGCGTGAGGCAACCCATTCATAATGGTGGTACGCAAATCAGCCAAAGCAGCATTGTGTAATTCGTTGCTTTGGGGCGTGTTTTTGTTGCGTAATGCCGCTAACCATTCCTCATTTGTCCGCGAGGGCATAATAGTGATTATAGACCGAGAAAATGAGAATATGGCGTAGAGAAAATACCGACATCGCTATGCCTGCGCGGGCATAGCGATATCGAGAGAAGGGTTGTTCGAGGCTATGCCGTTGGCAATTGGCATGCCAAAACATGGGTGGTAATTGCTTCGTAAAAGGCATCTAGCTCATCTTGGCTGGTATAAATTTGCACAGACAAACGCGCAAATTTAAAATTGCGCCATGTAATGAGCGGCATCTCGATATGGTAATGCTCGGTAAAAATGTGCTTGAGTTTGTCCATATCGGTGTTATCGGGCAGGCGAATGGGGCTGAGCTGGCTATACCACTCAAAGTCATCTGGGCAGATCGATTGTGTGCCGAATTGTGTTTCGATATCTTGTTTTAATTGTTTAGCGAGTTCAAAGCAATGGGTTTGCACCGATTTCCAATCATGCGCTTGCAAGTAATCGATGGCCGCTGGCACAGTTAAAAAGGCGGCAATATCACGGGTGCCAAACATTTCGACATAATCAAAAAGTGGTTTGTCTGAGCGTTTTTCAGGAATCCAGCCATGCCCAACAATGAGCGGCTCGATGAGGTGTTCAACCTCGCGGCGGGCATATAAAAAGGCGGTTCCCTTGGGGGCGCACATCCATTTATGGCAATTGCCGGTGTAAAAATCGGCACCCAAGTCATCTAAATACAATTCGCGTTGGCCGGGCACGTGAGCACCATCAATAACGGTCAAAATACCGGCGGTGCGGGCGCGGCGGCAAATTTCTTCTAATGGAAAAGTGAGCGCCGTAGGCGAGGTGGTATGGCTGAGGTAAATAACGCGCGTGCGTGGCGTTACACCTGCCCAAAAACGCTCGATAAAATCTTCGTTTGAATGAATGGGCAAATCGATTGGGCGGTTGATATAAATAGCCCCAGCTTTGCCACAGTTAAACTGCCATGCGTGGTTACAAGCGCCATACTCATGGTCGGTGGTCAGCACTTCATCGCCGGGTTTTAGATAGCTGCGCATCGAGTGGGCCACCACGTTGACCCCCATTGTGGCATTGGTAACGAAGCCCAAGCGGTCTTGCGTGGTGTGTAAATAATCTGCCAAGCGGGTGCGGGCGATTTCGAGCAAACTGGCCCAGCGCCCAATAAACCCACCGGGATGATATTCCAATTCGGCTTGCCAGCGTTGATATTCGGCAAACACAGGTTTAGGACATGCGCCATATGAGCCGTTGTTTAATAGCCGCATATCGCGGCGCAACATAAAATCATCTCGAATCGAAGTGTTGTCTTGGTGTGGGTTACTCATAGCCCAATCATAAATGAAGATGGGAGTGGAGTAGCCAGTAATCAGTAGTCAGTAGTCAGTAATCGGAAAACCCGATATTGCAATAACACTATGCCCGTCTAAAACCAATCTGACTACTGATTACTGACTACTGATTACTGCCTCATAGAGCGCAACATGGTGCTGTGCGCATTGTATTTGGCTAAAGGCGCGCTCGGCTTTGGCGCGGGCTTGGGTGCGTAGGGGGCTGGGCGGTTGTGCCATAACCCATGCGATACCGGCTGCCAAATCGTCAGGGTCAAATGGGCGGGCCAAATAGCCATTCACCCGATGGTCAACCACATCTTTTAAACCTGTCGCATCAAAAGCCACCACCGGTGTGCCACAAGCCAAGGCCTCGGCAGCGGTTTGCCCGAAGGTTTCTTGCAGCGATGGCACAACCATGACATCGGCGGCGGCGTAAATTTGGCTGAGGGTGGCATCGTTGTGAATGGCTCCCAAGACATGGGTTTTATAGTGTGTCAATTGGGCAGTGGGGGCTTGATCTGAGCCGAAAATGACCAATTCGCAATCTGCCCCATTTGCCAATTGTTGCAACGCAGGTAACAATAAATGAAACCCTTTGCGTTGGTCGGCGGTGCTATTCATGGCCCCAAACAAAATCAGTTTTTTATCGAGCGGCAGGCCCAGTGTTTGGCGTACCAAGTGGGGCGGGTGTGGATGAAATTGAGCGAGGTCGAGACCATGATGAATGACCTTGACTGGGGCATGGCGAAATAAGGCGCTGTTTTGGGCACATTCACCCACCCAAGTGGAGGGCGCAATGAAGGTGACGGGTAAACCCTGCCAATGTTGCTGTTTGTGTTTAAATACGTGCTGGCTGAGGTCATTTTTGCCTGCTGCCGGTTGGTCAATGCCATGCAAATTGGGGCATGACCCACATTGTTGGGTATAGGCATTACAAGCTTCAGCATAATGACAGCCCCCAGTCAAGGGCCACATATCGTGTAGGGTCCATACTACTGGTTTGCCAAGTTTGGCAATTTGAGCCACTGCCTTAATATTGACAAATTCGCCGCAAACCCAATGCAGATGAATGACATCGGTATTGGGCGGGATGGCGGCGAGATCGAACAAACTTGGTAACATTTGTGCCGAGAATAAGCCGCCATGTTTGTTGGGATAACGCGCCATTTCGCGCTCGTGTTGTGCTTTGTGCCAGCGATAGCTTAGTTTTTCGATTGGCGAACGTGCTTTTAGCGCCAGTGTGATGGTTGGGTCGGCGCTGCTTTTGTAATGCACCAACATCCGCGAGCGCAAGCCCAATTCACCCAAACTGCAATGCAGGCGATAGGCAGCGCGGGCCGCGCCGCCACTGAGATCGGTGGCATTGATGTGGGTGATGTTCATTTGGGGGTGGGGATTATAAGCTTTGAGCCATGAGCCATGAGCCGTGAGCCGTGAGCCGTGAGTCATGAGTCATGAGTCATGACTCATAAGTTTATAAATCGCAGTTCAAAGCTCATGGCTCATGGCTCATGGCTCAAAGCTCATGGCTTCCGTAGATAATATTAGACATGACAAATATCGTTCAACAAAAAATCGAGCAGGCCATTGCCCTGCTGAAGGCCGATACAAGTGCCAACGCCATCGATTGTTGGCTTACCTTTGCTCGCGAGACATCACAGGTGCATGACCCCGCCATTGACCTGATTTTGGGCTTTGGCGTAACGTGGGACTCAGCCTTTCTCATCACCCGCACTGGCGAGGCTATTGCGATTGTGGGGCGCTTCGATGGTGATAATGTGCGCAAGCTCAATGCTTATACGCAAGTGCTGACCTATGACCAAGGTATTGGCGATGTGCTGCGCGAGACGATTGTGCGGCTGGCCCCACAACGTCTTGGTTTAAACTTTTCGCTCAGCACCTCTAGCGCCGATGGTCTGACGCATGGCATGTTTTTGCGGTTGCAACGCATGTTGGGTGATGTGGTTCCTGCCGACGGTTGGTTGAGTGCCGAAGAGATTGTGCGGCGTTTGCGTGAGCATAAGGCCAGCAGCGAATTGGATTTGATTAAAGAAGTGACCCGCCGCACCGAACAAGTGTATGCCGAGATGTTTAAATTGCCAGTGCGTGGCATGAGCGAAAAAGAAATTCACCACGTGGTCGGCGAGATTGTGGCGAAATATGATTGTGAATTTGCGGGTGAACGCATCAATAATCCCATTGTCAATGCTGGCCCCGATTCATCAATCGGGCATGGCATCCCCAGCGATTTGCGGGTGCAGCCCGGCCAAATTTTGCATTACGACATGTGGCTACAGCGCGATGGTTATTGCTCGGATTTGCAGCGGGTGGGCTATGTGCTGCGCGAAGGCGAAACCGATGCCCCAGATTTGGTAAAACGGGCATGGGATGCCTGTTGGATTGCGCTTGAGGCTGGGAAGGCGACCTTGCGCCCGGGTGTGGCGGCGTGGGATGTTGATCAGGTGGCGCGTGAGGCGTTGATGGAATGTGGTTACCCCGAGTATATGCATGCCTTTGGGCATCATGTTGGCAAACGGGTGCATGATGGTGGCAGTGTGCTTGGCCCGCGTTGGGATCGCTATGGTGATATGCCCTACAAGCCGATTGAGATCGGCAGCGTGTTTACCTTAGAATTGGGTGTCATTGTTGAGGGCTATGGCTATATTGGGATTGAGGAGATGGTCGTGGTGACGGCGGCAGGGAATGCGTATTTGAGCACGCCGCAGAAGGATTTGATATTGTTATAGCGCTGCGCCAGCGGTGCGTTTTTATCGCTCAATTTTAAGCAACCCAATATACAATTGCGCCTGCAATGCAACCGAGTTTTTATGTGCGGGATGTGCCCGTGTATGGTGATGTGATTTTGGCCCCAATGGACGGCATTTCTGACATGCCGTTTCGTATCTTATGCCGTGCCTATGGCTCGGCCATGAGCTACACCGAATTCACTAATGCGGCGGGTATTTTGCACGGCGCTGATCGCGTCATGCGGATGCTCGACTATGACCCCAGCGAAAAGCCGGCCATGACTTTTCAGATTTATGATGCTGATGAAGACCGCATTGTGGCGGCGGCGGAGAAAATTGAGGCGCTCAAGCCTGACATCATTGACCTAAATATGGGCTGCTCGGTGCCGGGGGTGAGCGGGCGCGGCGCGGGCGCAGGGTTGCTGCGCGACCCCGATAAAATCGGGCGCATTTTCAACCGTTTAACCAAGGCGGTCAAAGTGCCGGTGACGGGTAAAATTCGCTTGGGCTGGGATCAGGAATCGAAAAACTATAAAACGGTCGCCAAAGTGCTCGAAGACAATGGCGCGTCGTTGATCGCCGTGCATGGACGCACCCGCTGCATGGCTTATGGCGGTCATGCCGATTGGTCTGCCATTGCCGAGATCAAACAAACGGTCAAAATCCCCGTCATCGGCAACGGCGATGTAAAAACGCCCGAAGATATCGCCAAAATTAAGGCCCAAACCGGCTGCGATGCGGTGATGATTGGCCGCGCTGCCATTGGCAACCCCTGGATTTTTCAGCGTAAAAGCCGCGAAGAAATTACGCTGGATGATGTAGTGACGATGATGCGCCGCCACCTTAAACTGATGCTCGATTATTATGGCATCGCAGGCTTAACCCTGTTCCGCAAACATGCGGTGCGTTATATTAATGGCGTGTATGGCGCTTCTGAGTTGCGCCACGCCCTTGTGCGCTGCGAAACCCCAGAACAGTTTGAGGAGATTGTTGGACAGGTTGAAGCATAAGGATTGGGATTAATTCTTGGCTGTAAATTTTTAGCGTCGTGCTAGCGGCAAATACACGGCATGGCTAGCGCTCGCCCCGCTCGCCACCCAACGCCCGGGCGACACCATACGCGCCGCCGCACCGCCGGAGGCCGCACTCGCCCCCTGCAAACACACCTCATCGAGCCACTGCTCGCCGCTGCTGCCGCTCTTGTAAGCCCACACCTGTGCGAGACTGGCCCCGGCTGGCACGGTGGCGCTCAGGTCGTGGCGGGTGTAGCCCGTGCTGACCACATCGGCGTAAACATTGCTGCCCACTTGCTGCCACTGGCTGTTGAAGAACGTCACGCCAATGCGCCCACCACTGCCGTCATTTGCCAGCTTCGACCATGCACTCAGGCTGAGATTTGCACCCGCGGTGACGCTGACGTGCTGCCCGATGCCGCCCGCGCCGGGGCCGATGCGCAGGGCTTTGCTGCCTGCTTTCGCATCGCTGCCGATGCTGGTGCTGCTGTCCCAACGATTCCAACTTGCAAAATCGCTCTCGAACCCACCATTGCCGAGGGCATTGGCGGTGCAGGCGCTGGGTTGAGGGGTGCTCGTGGGTGTGGGCG
>CAZLOF010000133.1:0-624 GCA_964560745.1 uncultured Thermoflexus sp. | reverse complement strand
CCGCCAGGGCGTTGCGGCGCGTCGTCATCGGCGGGGTGTGGGCGTGGCGGTTGGGCCAACTGAGGTTGGCGTTGATGTGGGCGTAGGCGTGGCGGTGGCATTGCCGCCATTGCTGGTCAGGCAGAAGTCATCGGCGCTGAGCGTGCCGCTGCTGTTCCACACCCATGTCTCGACGAGGGCGGTGTTGGCGGGGGCTGTGGCGTTGAGGGTGGTGTCACCGTTCGGCGCAGCACTGGCGCGGTTGAGCAAATTCCAAGCCGCGTCGTAGAAATTGAGGCCGAGGCTGCCCCCGCCGCTGCTGCTGGCGCTGGCCCTCAGGGTGTAACTTTGCCCGCTGCTGGCGGCTTTGTGCTGCCCAATACCGCCCGCACCCACAATTTGCAGCTTGCCATTCACGACGCTACTGCTATTATCCCAGCGATTCCAGCCGCTCAGGTCGGTGTTGAAGTTGGCGTTGATCAGTTGGTTGGCGGCGCAGGTGGCGGGGGCTGGCGTAGAGGTTGGCCCGATAGGTGTGGCGGTGGAGGTCGGCCCGATTGACGTGGAGGTAGGCGTAGGGGTATTATTTGTAGGGTGAACGCATCACAAAATTTAAGCTGAGAGTGGGCATAAAATATATAAATG
>CAZLOF010000132.1:0-9974 GCA_964560745.1 uncultured Thermoflexus sp. | reverse complement strand
CCTTCATGATTCTATATATCTTTTTATGATTAACTTTATTTCCTAACCCGCGTAGCCGAAATGTCATATTTCTATACCCATAGCTATTGCGACTTTCTTCACGTAGCCCGTTCATCACTTTACATAATTCTTTTTCTATGTATCCCTTATCTTCTTTTAACCGCGCCACCCAAGCATAATAGCCACTCTTGCTCACCTCTAATATGCGCGTCATGACAGCGATCTCGAACTCAGTTTTATACTCACGTAATTGGCGTTTGCGGGTGTGAGCTTAGCTCGCCAAAATGTTTTAGCAGCAAAAGCGTAAGCCGTCATCCCAAGTGGGTGTTTATCGCCGTGTTTTTTGGGGGTAGGGGTAATGCCTCACCTTCTCCTCAATCACGCATTAGCTTCATAACGCGAGGGGCCAAATATGCCCCCAACGCAACATAAGCCGGCAGGGTCAAATGCAATTGGTCAGCCACATAAAATTCCATCCGCGGTTGACCGTCTTCTGTGAAGAAAACGGGGTTGATATCAATATAGGCAAACCCCGAGTATGTCTGTGCCAATTGGCCGACCTGCGTATTCACCGCATCTACCATATCCCAGCGATCCATTTTTTGCGGGGCTTTGATGATGGACAAAAAGACAAATGTGATTTGGCCCAACTTGTCACGCATGGCCTGATATGTTTTTATCACATTCTCGACAATGACTTGTACTGCCACTGCATGATTGATATCGTTGCTGCCGCAGTAATAGCATACGAGACTGGGCGACTGCGATATCACCAACGCATCTAAATGCGCATAAATTTCATGCGTTTGCGAGCCACTGATCGCCGTGTTAAGAAGCTTAGCCTCGGGAAAAAATTGCGGCAAATTTTCCCATAAAGCGATGATAGAAGACCCTGTAAAGACAATTGGACCGGAGGGGTGAGAGGAATGATTCATTTTAACCAAAAGAATGTCAGATAGGCGCAATGGGTCAACGAGGTTTGATTGGCGTTGTCGCTTGTTCTTCGAGATATCTTTTCAAATTAACAAGTGCCCAATGACCGATCTGCCAATCGGTCTTGACCTCGATCTCGTCATCTGCCATCCAAATTTTCATTTTATTTGGATCTGTCAGCGCATGCCACGTGGCTGCTGCTGAGGCATCTATTTCGACCGTTGCTGTCATACGATCAGTATACTGACATCGGCACGCTTTGCAATTTTATAATGATTCATATGCCCAAACCAACACAACCCGAAATTGCCAAACATCTGGATACCATTGCCCGCACCCCTGAGTTACTCAAGGTCATGAGCGCTGGCTTCTCTGATGTGCAATTGGCAACTGCACCAGATGACAAATCTTGGTCGCCATTGCAGGCATTGGCCCATTTACGGGCCTGCGCCGACCTATGGTCATATAGCATTTTTGCCATGTTGGCCGAGTCGTCGCCATCGCTGACATTGATTGACGCACGGCGCTGGGCAAAAATGTTGTTGGCCAACCCCCTGCCGTTTCATGAGGCACTGCATCTATTTGCGGTCAAGCGGGGCGAATTGGTGCAGGCCCTTCAGTGCTTAAAGTTTGAAGATTGGAGCCGAAGTGCAAGTATCGGTGACCGCAGCCATACGGTTTATAGTCAGGTGCGTCGTATGTCATTGCACGAATCGTCGCATATGGCGCAATTTTCGACAAGTATTTCAGGTAAGGTATAGGCCCGGCCTTAATCACGTAGGGCACATTTGCGATGAGCTGAATTCCCCCGGAGAGTTATGTAAGCCAAATCATAATATAGTATCGTACGTCTCGATTTGCCCTTCTGTGCGATAGAAATCGGGTTTCTGGAAGAAACCCGATTTCTTTTTTGCGCTAAACCCGCATCTTCATCCAAGGGGCGGTATTATGAAAATTGACCAACACGCTGCCGGGTGGGTTGATGGCATCACAGGCGGTGCGTTCATCGTCACTTAGCGTCATGTCCATCACTGGCAATACCTCTTGCAATTGTGCCAAAGTGCGTGGGCCATAAATAGGTGCGGTGATGCCGGGCTGGTCTTTGCACCACAATAACGCCAATTGACCGGGGGTTTTACCCACCTGTTGCGCCAATTCACTAAACTGTTGCCCGGCCTCGATGCCACGCGGGGTAATACGCTCGGCATAAATTGTGCCGGGCATACGTGCGCCGCGTGAATCGGGTGCATAGTCGGTATTTGGCTTATAGCGCCCGCCCAATACCCCTTGGGCCATCGGCGACCAAGGAATGAGCGCGAGGTTGTAGCGCAAGGCCAACGGCACGAGTTCGTTTTCAATACGGCGGTCGAGCAAATTATAGGGTGGCTGCTCGCTGACATAACGCACCCAATGGTGTTTTTCGCTGGTTGCGAGGGCTTCCATCACCTGCCAAGCGGGGTGGGTGGTGCAGCCAATGTAGCGCACTTTGCCCGCCTGCACCAAGTCGTTTAATGCGCCGAGGGTTTCATCAACCGGTATGTCGGGGCTGGGGCGGTGCATTTGATATAGGTCGATGTAATCGGTATTGAGCCGCCGTAAGCTGTCGTCACAGGCTTTGAGAATATGGCGACGCGAGCCGCCTTGGTCATTAATATCATCGCCGACCTTGAAAAAGACTTTGCTGGCTAAAAAAACACGGTCGCGGCGGTCTTGTAGCGCTTTGCCGGTGATGATTTCGCTCAGTCCACCGTTGTAACTATTGGCGGTATCGACAAAATTGACACCCGCATCAAATGCTGCATGTAAGATGCGAATCGCATCATCTTCAGCGGTCGCATTCCCAAAATTCATCGTTCCGATGCATAAAGGCGAAACGCGCACACCTGTGCGCCCAAATAAGCGGTAATTCATGACGATAGGATATCATGATCTAATGTTGTTCAAAATGGAGATGACACCACTATGACCGGTGAAGTGATATATGGGGTATTGGGTTTTGTGAGCGGGGCATTGTTGGTATGGCTGATGATGAGTTTACACCTTCAAGCCGCTACTGCCGACTTGCGTGCCGAAATAACAATGCTGAAATCGGAGCGTCAGGGCAACCAAAACCAAGATGCATGGATTGCAAAAACCAGTGAGGTGATGAAAACGACATTTGAAGCCCTAGCGGCGAGAACCTTGCGGCAAACCAGCACAGATTTTTTGGGGCGTGCCCAAACTGAAATGGATCATCAACGCAGCGCCATGGAGCAATTGGTGTCGCCGCTCAAAGACCAAGTGACCTCATTGGGTAGCGCTGTGCGTGAGATTGAGCTAAAGCGCGAAAACGCATTTGCACGGCTAAATCAGCAATTGGTTAATTTGGTGGGCACCCATCAGCAATTACAAAGCACCACCACCGAGTTATCTCAAGCCATGCGTTCTTCGTCGGCACGTGGGCGATGGGGCGAGTTGCAATTGCGGCGTGTGGTTGAGCTGGCAGATATGCTTGAATATGTGGATTTTGTGGTGCAAAGCACCAATGACGACAATCAACGCCCCGATATGGTGATTCGCCTGCCAAATCAAGGTGAATTGCCTGTTGATTCAAAAGCGCCGATGTCGGCTTATTTGGCGGCATTAAACGCAACAAGTGATCAAGATCGTAAGCAAAAATTAGGCCGTCATACCCAAGATGTGCGTGGTCATATTAAAACCCTCAACCAACGTAATTATCAAGGCAAGTTAAAAAATGCCCCCCAATTTGTTGTGATGTTTGTGCCCAACGAGGCTTGTTTGAGTGCAGCCTTTGAATTTGACCCCGAATTGTTAGACTTTGCGATGAGCCAACATGTGCTTATCGCTACGCCCGTCACATTGTTGGCGCTGCTTAAATCTGCCGCATTTGGCTGGCAACAGCAAGCCCTCGCCTTAAACGCTAACCAAATTGCCGACAAAGGCCGTGAGCTTTATGAACGTGCCATCACATTTTCAAAACACCTTACCAATATTCGAAAAAACCTAAGCCAAACCGTAGATTGTTTTAATCAGGCGGCTGGATCACTCGAGACTCGCTTTTTACCCGCTGCCCGTGATTTGGGTAAATTGGTCGTGTCAGATCGAAAAATCGACCCGATAGAGGCGATTGAACAAAGCCCGCGATTAATTCAAGTTAATTTGCCGGATTAATTTCCCAAAAGATGTAATTTCGACGAAAATTTGTTTTATTCACCCTATTTTATTGAGGAGATACATAAGAACTTCCTCACAATTTCTTCATGCAAGCCATCTCGCCATTCGCTATGCTTATCTTCGTTGACCGGAAATAAAAAAGAAAAAGATAAGGAAAATAAAAATGAACACATTAAACTCACTCAAAAAATTGATCGTTGGTAGTTTCTTCGCTACCGTTATCGCCGCCGCCGCCGTTGTTGCAGTGATGGCAACCCCAGCCGAAATTGCCAGCGCCGACAATCGCCCCCCTGGTGGCCCACGCCCCAGCGAAATTATTAGCGGCACACGGCCTACCCGACCCATTAGTGGCACTAACCAAATTACAGGCACAGCACGGCTTGAAGCCGCGTTTAAGATGGTGTCACGTGCAGTTGAAAATTATGATGAACATATCACCCGCGCCAATGAACAAGTGACTCGTGTGAATGAATTTATTACCACTCAAAAAGCGGCTGGCAAAGACACATCTGCCCTCGAAACAGCCGTAGCCGCCTTCTCAGCCGCTATTCCGCAAGCCCAAGCCAAATTTGACTCTGCCGAAGCAATTGTGACTGCTCACGCTGGTTTTGATGCCGCTGGCAAAGTAACCGACGAAACCCAAGCCAAGACAACTGTGCAAAACGCCCAAACCGCCATGCGCGAAGGCAACGATATTTTGCGCAAAGCCCAAGCTGACATGATGAAGGCCATGCGCGATTATCGCCGCGCCAATGCCACCACTCCATAGCACGATTGCTTGCTTATCTCCCCAAAACAAAAGCCCGACGTAACAACGTCGGGCTTTTGTTTTGGGGAAAATTAAACAAATTTTCGCCAAACACATTACCACTTCGTATACGAGCCGATTTCACTATATCCCCGTCAAGCATAGCTTGACGGGGATATAGTGAAATCGGCGAAAACCTCTAAAAAGACACTTTAAGATCGCTATACAATCAGTCTTGTGCAACGCCGTTTTTACTACACCCGCCATATTCACAATGAATATATTGAATCGGCGGTACATGCCGTTTGTTTAGACCATCTTACCTTTGCCTATCCCGGTAAAGCCCCAACCCTAACCGATATTCATTTTTGTGTGGCGCAAGGTGAGCGTGTGGCATTGCTTGGGCCAAATGGGGCTGGTAAATCGACCTTGCTAAAGTTAATGGCTGGTTTATTAAAGCCGACCTTGTCTTCAGCGAACCAAGCGCCTATGATTAAAATATTTGAGGCTGCCATCGATACCTGCCATCCCCATACCGCCTATTTAGCCCAACGCAGCGAGGTAGATTGGCGTTTTCCTATTACCGTGCGTGATGTGGTAATGATGGGGCGTTATGCCCATTTAGGCTGGTTTTCGCGCCCAAATAAAACCGATACCCATATCGTAGATGAAGTCTTAGACATCGTAGGCTTAACCGATTTGGCGCAAGCCTCGATTAGCGATTTATCGGGTGGGCAACAACAACGCACCTTTATCGCACGGGCTTTGGCCCAAAATGCTCGTTTATTACTGTTAGATGAGCCTTTTAACAACTTAGATGCACCATCCCAACGCAGCATTATCGAATTGACAAAACTGCTACAATCGCAGGGCAAAACCATCATCATTTCAACCCACGAACTCGGCAGTGTGATTGCAGGTGATGTGGCCGAGACTGTTATTTTGCTCAATCACAATATTATTGCCATTGGCTCACCAGCCGAAGTTACCCGTCCCGATGTCTTAGCCCAAGCCTATCTTTAAGCAGTAGAAAGTGAAAAGTGCTGAGTGCTAAGTAAAAAATAAATTACTCAGCACTCAGCACTCAGCACTTAGCACTTAGCACTTTATCCATGTCAATTCTTGAACCTCTTACCCTTGTTTTTATGCAGCGCGGGTTAGCCGCAGGGATGTTGGTGGCGGTGGCCTGCGGCTTGTTGGGCTGTTTCGTGGTGTTGCGGGGCATGGAGTATATTGGCGATGCCATTGCCCATTCTGTTTTCCCGGGGGTGGTAATTTCTTATGCCCTTGGCAGCAGTTTATTGCTGGGTGGTTTGGTGGCGGGTTTGGCAACCGCATTGCTAATTAGCGTCTTAAATCGCGGGGGCAAACTCAAAGACAGCACCACAATTGGGGTCGTATTTACTGGCGCATTGGCGCTCGGGGTGTTGTTAATGAGTGTGCTGCGCGGCAGCACCCGTGACTTATCCCATTTTTTGTTTGGTAATATCCTTGGGGTGAATGACAGCGATTTAATCTTCACCGGCATATTAGCGCTGGTGGTGTTTGTCTGCGTTATTTTATTTTACAAAGAGCTGACGCTTAGTTCTTTTGACCCAACCCATGCCCGCAAAATTGGCATTCCGGTCAATAGCTTGCGTACTGGGCTGCTTATTTTGCTCACTTTAACCATTGTTGCGGGGGCACAGAGTGTGGGGGTATTGTTGGTTACGGCCTTGTTAATTACGCCTGCGGCCACAGCCAGCTTGTTGTCGCGGCGTTTGCCGCGCATGATTGGCATCGCTAGCGGCTTGGCGGTTACGTCCGTATTCATTGGTTTATATGCATCTTATTTTTTTGATGTGTCGTCAGGTGCAGCCATTGTTTTGGTTGTAACCATTTATTTTTTAATTGTCTGGCTTTTTGTCAGTAAGCGCTACTAAAGCTGCTGTATAATCCGTCCGCTAATTTTTGAGGTGAAAACATGTTTGCAGTAGTAGAAATCGGTGGGCGCCAATATCGCGTATCACCGGGCGATGAGATTTTTGTAGAGAAGCTAAATCAGCCTTCAGGCACTGAAGTAAAGCTGCCTGTCATGCTAGTATCAGATGATACTGGTGTACAGGTGGGTAAGCCTTATGTTGAAGGTTTGCAAGTGGCTGCACAGGTGATGGGTGAGCAAAAAGGTAAGAAGATGGTGATATTTCATTACACCCAGAAAAAGCGCATCCGCGTAAAAAATGGGCATCGCCAAACTTACACAAAGCTTAAGATTGCGAATTCGTAACGAGTTCATAACGGAGAAAAGAAGAGATGGCACATAAAAAAGGTGGCGGTTCGTCAACAAACGGTCGCGATAGTAATGCACAGCGCTTGGGTGTCAAGCGCTCTGGCGGCCAATTGGCCCGCGCAGGTAATATTTTGGTGCGCCAACGCGGCACACCCGTAAAGGCGGGCTTGAATGTGATGGTTGCCCGTGATCATACATTATTTGCAACTGTAGATGGTGTAGTGACATTTGCAACATTGCCAAATGGCCGCAAAGCTGTCAGCGTGATTCCAGTGGCAGCCCAAGCGGTTGCAGCAACAGAAGGAGCGACAGAATGAAAGAGGGAATTCACCCAACCTATTACCCAAATGCCAAAGTGTATATTGGTGGCGAATTGATTACCACTGTGGGGTCAACCAAGCCAGAATTGCACTTGGATGTTTGGTCAGGTACACATCCGTTTTATACTGGTCAACAACGCATTATCGATACCGAGGGTCAAGTTGACCGCTTCGAGAAGCGGTTGAAGCAGCGTGCTGCTAATACGGTTGATCGCGAAGAAAAGGCCCGTCTGCGCCGCGCAAAGCGCCAGATCGTTGATCTCGTTGACGAAGATATCGTGTCTTTGTCTCAAGAAGTGGTCGAGTAAATCACAATTTAGTTGTATTTGCTAGCTAAAAAGCCCCCTGTCATTTGTAAATGACAGGGGGCTTTTCTATTATAGGTGAAAATTCTTCTCCAAAGGTTTTCGCCGATTTCGCTATATCTTTGCCAACTTACGCTTGGCAGAGATATAGTGAAATCGGCAACTCATATTTTTAGAAAAGATTTACCTGAACAACTATATTCGGAGTGTTCCCAAACGATGTAATGCCGAACTCACGATCACTTTGCCTTCTCCAAATACAAAGTGATCGTGAGTTCGGCATTAGGCTACTGGGTATACTTGCTGCCATGTCTTCACAATTGACACCATTTCATTCGCAACCCGTATTTTTGTTGGGGTTTGGGGGCGTTGGGCGTGCGTTGGCCCGCCAATTGATTGCTGCTCGTGAGTTACATCTGGCGCGTCGTCATTTGCGGCTTGAGGTTGTTGGGATCGCCGACAGCAACGCCATTGTATTTGAGCCAAAAGGGTTAGACGATGCAACCCTGCATAGCCTCATTGCCCAAAAAGGCGCGGGGCAAAAAATGAGCGCACTCGCCATTCAACAAGGCATGACCCCGCTTGAGGCAATTGCCCATTTGCCACCCAATAGTATTGTGGTTGATACCACCGCCACAGACCATATTGTGCCAGCGTTGTTGGCCGCGAAGGCGGCTGGGCACGCAGTGGTGTTGGCCAACAAATTGCCAGTTGCGGGTGATTTGGCGTGGTGGGATGCCATCACTACTGGCCGCGCCCGCTGGGAAACCACGTGCGGCTCGGCAATGCCGGTGATTTCGACATTAACCACGTTGTTAGATGCGGGTGATCAAGTGAGCAAGATTGAAGGCTCATTGAGCGGCACTTTGGCGTATTTGGCGGCACAGCTTGAAGCAGGCAAGCCCTTTGGCGATGCCGTACGCGAGGCCAAGCGTTTGGGTTATACCGAACCCGACCCACGCCAAGACCTTGGTGGGCGCGACGCTGGGCGTAAGGCCTTGATTTTGGCGCGTATGTTGGGGTATCGCATTGGTATGGAGGATGTCTTAATTGAGTCGCTTTACCCGGCCTCGATGGATGGCTTGAGTGTAGATGAATTTTTGCGCGAAGTGGACAGCCTGAATGGGCAAATGGCGCAACAGGCGGCAGCATTGACTGCTGGCGGCAAAAAATTGCGTTACGCTGCGGTGGTGCAAGCTGGCAAATGTGAGCTGAAATTATTGGGGGCTGACCCGAATACCAAACTTGGGGCGATTCAGGCCTCAGATAGCATTGTGGTGTTTACTAGCAAGCATTTTAGCAGCAACCCCTTGGCCGTGAGTGGGCGCGGGGCTGGGCAAGAGGTAACGGCGATGGGGGTTTTGGGCGATATTGTGAGTTTGGCGGTTGGTTGATTGGTTGATACATGACTCACAAGTCACGAATCAACCAATCAACCAACCAACTATTCAACTAAATCAATGAAAACCCTCATTCTCACCGACAATGCCTACGCGCTCGATTTGGCACGTGAATTAGATGTGATTTATGGCAATATTGCCGTATTTCAGTCGCCCAAAGGGCCACTGGCCGATGTGCCGCGCCTGAGTGTGAAAACACAGATCGATGAGATTGTGCAAAATTATGATCTCGTCATCTCCATCCACTGCAAACAACTGTTCCCTGCCGAACTCGTTCGGCAGGTGCGGTGTATCAATGTGCATCCGGGTTTTAACCCGCATAATCGTGGCTGGTTCCCACAAGTGTTTTCAATTATGAACGGCCTCAAGGCTGGCGTCACCATTCACGAGATTGATGAGGAACTCGATCACGGGGCGATTATTGTGCAGCAAGAATACAAAATTGAATCGTGGGACACCTCAGGCACGGCTTATGCCAAAATTATGCAGCTTGAGCGTGAATTGGTGCTAACGCATTTTGCCGATATTCGCGCGGGCAATTATCAAACAACGAAACCCGAGATAAATGGCAATCTTAATTTAAAAAAAGACTTTGATCGTCTCAAACAGCTTGACCTAGATGAGCAAGGCCGCTTTGGTGATTTTTTGAATCGGCTACGCGCCTATACGCATGGCGATTTTCAAAATGCCTATTTTGTCGATGAAAATGGCAGAAGGGTTTATGTTCGGGTGACGCTTCAACCAGAGGAGGCGTGATAAAAGATTTTTCAGAAAGCATAAGCGCTCCATCTCCCGCAGGAGATGGAGCGCTTATGCTTTCTGAAC
>CAZLOF010000131.1:0-9984 GCA_964560745.1 uncultured Thermoflexus sp. | reverse complement strand
TTAGTATCCTTTCAATAAAACAGGGTGAATAAAGCAAATTTTCGTCGAAATCACTATATTGTCTTTAAGCGCAGGGGCAAAGCCCCCACGCTTAAAGACCATATAGTGATTTCGACATTACATCTTTTAGGTTTACCCCGAATTATTGAGAAGCTACAAATCTTAATATAAAAGGATTAGCTAACTTTACGCTATTTGCCCCAGTGACATAAGCTCGGGGACAAATAGCGTGAAGTTGGTTCTTCATTTTTAATTTACACAATGAAAGATCTTGTTGACTACATTACCACAGCATTGGTCGATGATCGATCATCAGTGCGTGTTGAAGAGCGCATTGAACGCAACGCCATTGTGTATCAACTTTATGTTGCAGATGGCGAAACTGGGCGCGTGATTGGGCGCGAAGGCAAAATAGCCAATGCACTTCGTTTGTTAATGGATTGTTCGATGCGTCGCGACAAAAAGCAACACATCCTCAAGATTATGTGATTGTGGCCCACACACAGTCATCTTTACCGCCAGCGGTTGGGGCCAAACCCAACAAAAAAGCAACTGGCACCGCATCTGCTAAGCCAAAGGCAACCATCAAGCTGATAGAAATCGGCAAGGTTACACGCCCACACGGCATTGTTGGCGAAATTAAGGTTGCCGTTCCGCCCGACATGATCGGTTTGTTAGATCATATCAAAACGGTTTATTTAGAAGATGCCCAACGCCCGGCTAAGGTTATTCGTTTTCGTGAACATCAAGGGGCAGCATTGCTGTTGCTTGATGGGGTAACGACCCGTAATGACTCAGAAGCATTACGCGGCACTCGTATTTTTATCAACGAAAAAGCCTTGCCACCTTTGGCTGAGGGCGAATATTATGCCCGTGACCTTATTGATTTAAGTGTCGTGACACCAGAGGGGCTTGTTTTAGGCGAAATTATCGAGGTTTTGAGCACGGGCAGTAATGATGTTTATGTGATTCAAAAAGCAGATAAAAAAGAACTGCTATTGCCGGCGCTTGATAGTGTTATCAAAGATATTAATTTTGCAAAGCGTGTCATGACAGTGATTGTGCCCGATGGCTTATAGTCACGCTTACGATTAACCGTAACATGATTAATGCTGACTTGCCCTATTTTTTGGCTTTTGCACGTGTAAAAGGCATCGGTTCAGTACGCACACGGTTATTACAGCAATATTTTGAGACACTGGCGCAAGCTTGGCAAGCGCCCCAAAATGCACTTCAACAAGCAGGGTTAGATCAAAAAACCATTGCGGCATTGCTTCAAACCCGTGCACAGCTTTCGCCAATGGGTGAGCTTGAAGCATTAGAGAAAGCCGATATCAAAGCCCTGACTTGGGATGACGAGCACTACCCGCCTTCATTGCGAAATTTGGCCGATGCGCCTCCTGTTTTGTATATAAAAGGGCAAATTACACAAAGTGATATGGTTGCCATCGGCATTGTTGGCACACGCAATGCCACCATTTATGGGCGCGAAGTGGCCGAAATGTTGGCGACAGATTTGGTGCGCAACGGCATAACGGTGGTGAGTGGTTTGGCACGTGGTATTGATGGCATTGCCCATAAAGCCGCGATTGATGCAGGCGGGCGCACACTGGCGGTTATGGGGAGCGGGGTCGATGTTATTTACCCGCCCGAACACCGAAAATTGGCTCAGCAAATTGCCGAGCATGGCGCATTGCTTAGCGATTACCCACCCGGCACACAGCCTGAAGCAACCAATTTCCCGCCGCGCAATCGTATTATTAGTGGTTTAAGTTTAGGGGTGGTCGTGATTGAGGCGGATGAAAAAAGCGGCGCGTTAATTACCACCCAATTTGCTGCTGAACATGGGCGCGAGGTATTTGCGGTGCCGGGTAATATTTTTAGCAAAACCAGCCGTGGCACCAACAAGCTCATTCAAAATGGGGCAAAAGCCGTATTGTCGGTCAATGATATTCTCGAAGAATTAAATTTAGGCATGGTGACCTCTCAGTTAGAATTTCAGATGAGCGCACCGAGTGATTTGACTGACATAGAATCGCTATTATTGAGCAAGCTATCCCATGAGCCAATCACTACTGATGAACTGATTCGTCAGGTAAATCGGCCAACAGGTG
Organism: uncultured Thermoflexus sp.; assembly: GCA_964560745.1. Taxonomy (GTDB): domain Bacteria; phylum Chloroflexota; class Anaerolineae; order J036; family Brachytrichaceae; genus AQU-03. The sequence goes on along the minus strand of CAZLOF010000131.1, from coordinate 7,870 downwards.
AGGTGACGACAGCCTTAATGATGTTAGAACTAAAGGGCATTATTCGGGGAGCCGACAATAATAATTATGTGCTTTTACGTAAAAAATAAGCCTTTTGGTTGATTCTATATAACCTAACAAACACAATGATATACATAAAGTTGCTTTCAACGACACGGACATTGTAAAAATTAGCGCATCTTGTTATCGACCAAAAATCTTTACCATCGCGATAACACACAACAAAATTCATTGATATTCATATGTTACACGCACTCATTATGGCCGGGGGAAGCGGAACCCGCCTGTGGCCGCTTAGCCGCAAAAACCGCCCCAAACAAGCTTTGTCGCTCTTTGGCGAAAAGACCATGTTTCAGATTACGGTCGAACGTTTACATCCGCTTATTCCAATTGAACGCATTCACGTGATTACGAATGAAGTAATGGCAGAAATTTTCAAAGAACAGGTGCCAGATCTGCCAGAACAAAATTATGTGATTGAGCCATTTGCAAAGGATAGCGGCCCAGCCGCTGCATTAGGCATCGCTCATATTTATAAAGTAGACCCAGAGGCAACGGTTGCCATTCTGACCGCTGATCATCATATTGGCCGTGAGGCAGAATTTAGGGACGTGTTGCAAAGCGCTAATTATGTGGCGCATGGTGACTATATTGTCACATTAGGCATTGTACCCACCCAACCTTCGACCGGCTTTGGTTATATTGAGCGGGGTGATGTATTGAATATTGCCAATTTGACCATGAGCAAAAATGGCAGCACCCCACAACTGCCACAACACGCAGTTTACCAAGCCACCCGCTTTACCGAAAAACCAGCGCTCGACAAGGCCATTGAATATATTAACGGCGGCAAGCATTGGTGGAATAGTGGCATGTTTGTATTGACAGCAAAAACAGGGTTAGCCGAATTTACACGGCAACAACCCGAATTTGCACAAGCAATTCGCCGCGTCATTGAGGTCATTGGCACAGAGGCGTATGCCGATGAATTGCAGCGTGCCTGGCATATTGCCCCCAAAAAGTCGATCGATTATGCGATTATGGAAGGGGCGCAACACATTGCGGTTATTCCGGTTGAAATTGACTGGAGCGATATTGGCAGTTGGGCTTCGTTGCTTGAAATTATGTCGGGTGATATTAATGGCAATGTGGTGTTGGGGGATCATATTTCCATCGATACCAACGGCTCACTCGTGCGCGGCGGCCACCGCATGATTGCCACGATTGGCGTAAGCGACCTCGTCATTATTGATACCATCGATGCCCTATTGATTTGTCCAAAGGACCGTGTACAAGAGGTAAAATCAATCGTAGACAAACTCAAGGATAGAAAACTAGATATTTATTTGTAAAATGCCTATTATTGATTATCTCCGTATTCTGCTGCGTCGTTGGTGGCTGGTGTTATTACCCGTATTCGTGATCGTTGTTTTCACCATCGTTACCTCTTTTCCACAAGTTTTACCGCGCAGCCGTTACCAAACGGTTGTGCGGTTTGGGATTGGGTTGCCGCCTGAGCAAAACAATAATGGTTATAGCTACGACCGTCAATATGTATGGACAGCCTCTGAATATGCCAATCAAGCCCTAGCGGATGCACTTGTAACCGGCAAATTTGCCGAAGCCATTACCAAACGCACCACTGCGATGGGTGTGCCGATCCCCCCACAACAATATCAAGGCGGATTAACCCGCGATTATCGTGGCAGCATTTTGACAGTCTCGGTGATTGGCAACACCCCCGAAGAAGCAACGGCGATGGGACAAGCGGTTATTGATGAACTTACCGACAATAGTGGGGCCTATTTTCAACAATTAAGCAAGTCGTCTGTTTCGCCGGTGCGTGCCCTCGATGCCCCCAACGCCGTTTTAGTGCCGCCACCGCCGCGCACCTCACTCGATTTGCCGGTGCGTGTATTGTTGGGGCTATTGGTTGGGGCGGCATTGGCATTCTTATCACACTTCATCGATCCATTATTGCGTGACCGACGCGATGTGCAACGAATGAATATTCCGGTGATTGGCGAAATTCCAGCCTGATTTTTTTTATCAGTATAAAATTACGCATCGAGCACGAATGGAACTATACGATTACTTACAAATTGCACGTCGCCGAGGTTGGATGATTATCGTCACCGCGCTTATTGCAACCATCAGCGCCTATGCGTTTAGCCGGCTACAAACGCCCATCTACAAATCGAGCATGGAACTGTTTATTCAGCCAGCGCGGGCCGATTTTGGCCTGTCTGAATCATCACGCAAATTGATCTCGTCTTACATCGGGATTCTTTATAACCAAAAGAGTTCGGATGAAATACGTCAACGGCTCAATTTAGATTATGATCGCGCTTATATTTACGGCAGCACCAAAATTGCCGAAGATGGGGCACGTTATGCCATTCAAATTGAGGTGCGCGATTACGACGGCGATACCGCCAACCGAATTGCACGCGAATGGGCACAATTGTTTGTCGATTTTCGCAACCGCGAAAATAACAAACAACGCCGCGAAGACCGCGTCGATGCGGTTTTGGGTGACGACCCTAAATATGTAAAAGACACCCCCCGCACCGCTATTAACACAGCCGCGGGTGGCATATTGGGGGCGTTGGTTGGTCTATTAATTGTGATTGTGCTTGAAACCGCCCAAGCATCTGTATTGCGCTCGAATGCTGATGTTGAACGCAAACTGACCTTGCCGTTGATGGGGGCCATTCCCTCAAATTAATTGAGTCAATTTATGAATTTAGTTACCATCACTTCGCCCCAATCAGTGGCCTCAGAGGCGTATCGCACCTTACGCACCAATTTATATTTTGCGGCCCTAGAAACCCCCTTTAAAACATTGGTATTAACTGCCCCCACCCAACACGACGACAAAAGCAACGCAGTGGCAAATTTGGCGGTGGTGATTGCCCAAACCGACAAGCGCGTCATTGTGGTCGATGCCGATTTACGCCACCCCAATCAGCACAAAATTTTTGGTCTAAAAAATGATACCGGTTTGAGCAATATGATCGGCAGCAACAATGCCTTTGTGCGAATGCCATTACAAGACACAGCAGTAGCAGGTTTGCAAATTTTGACCAGCGGCCCCACCCCCGATGTGCCATCGGATGCGCTCAACTCGCGCAAAATGAGCCAATTGATCGCCACCTTGCGCGAACAAGCTGACCTCATCATTTTTGACACGCCAGCCACCGCCATCGCCAGTGATGCCGCCATTCTGGCTTCGCAAACCGATGCCACGCTATTGGTCTTAACATCGGGCAAAACCCGCCGCGAGCAAGCCCAAGCCGCCAAAGACCTGCTCATCCGCGCCAAGGCCCGCCTGCTTGGGGCCGTCATGCTCAACGCCAAAACCTAAGGAGGTTGAGAGTTGAGCGTTGAGCGTTGAGAAAATCTTTCACTCTCAACTCTCAACTCTCAACTCTCAACGCTTAACCCTCAACTCTCAACCGAATGCGCTACCATTGTCAAGTTCAAATTCGCAATTACGAAATCGGACCAGACGGAGCCTTACATCATGGGCAGCTAATGCGTTTGCTGCAATATGCCGCCACTTATGCCAGCGACATAGCGGGCATGGATTCGACGTGGTATACCGATAATCGCACAGCATGGGTATTGCGTGGATTGCGGGCACAATACCTCGCCCCAGCTTATGAAAACGATGTCATTGACATTGAAACGTGGCTGAGTGATGTGCGGCGGGTGCGTGGCAACCGCGAATATGTCTTGCGCCGACCCAAAGATGGTGGCATCATCGCCCGTGCTCAAGCCGATTGGGTGTATGTTGATCGCGCCAATTTAGCGCCATTACGCATCCCCGCCGAAGCCTTGGCCCAATTTAAGCATGAGCCCGGCACCTCATCGGGCATGGCGAGTTGGGCAGCGGCTGAGCCAGTCGGTGAGGTTTATCAACATCGCCGCAGCGCCCAACACCGAGAAATTGACATGATGCGACATGTTAATAACGCCGTGTATTTTGAATGGTTTGAACAAGCCTATGCCGAAGCCACCGGCGAATTGCCCGCCAACATCGCAGGGCACGCCATCGAATTTGTGCGCGGGGCGCAATTGGGCGACGAGGTGGTCATCACAAGCCAACGCACCCAATCCAGCCAAAACAACGCCATCGTATGGGTGCAAGAAATTCGGCACAGCCAAACCCAAGAGGTGATTGCAATGAATAAACTCTTGGCTGCCGCGCCTGATAAAATCACGGATGCTTGATTAATCTATTGCCTGTCATCATCTTTGTCATTTTGGGTCTTTTCGCGGCTGTGTTTTCGGGTCTGGGAATCGAATTTTTGCGCCGCTATGCCGAGCGGCAACGGGTGTTGATTGACATTCCGAACGAACGCAGCTCGCATAGCCAACCCAAACCACGCGGTGGCGGCATCATGATTGTGCTGATCACACTTATTGGCGTTTTGGGGCTTTTGCTCATCGGCCCCGCCCGCTCGATATCGTTGCTCACCTTTTTAATCTGCGGCGGTATCATCGCCTTTGTCGGCTGGATCGATGACATGCGCTCGTTATCGACCACCTTGCGATTGGCAATTCAAGTGTTATGTGCCCTCGTTTCAATCTTGGGCATCGGCTATTTTGCCAACCTAACGGTTGGAAATAGCGCCTTTTCACTTGGGCTGGTGGGCATTCCATTCACAATTGTTTGGGTTGTGGGGCTGACCAACGCCTATAACTTTATGGATGGCATTGACGGCATTGCCGGTGGGCAAGCTGTGGTGGGCGGCTTGGCATGGCTTGGCTTCGGGCTGATTCAACAAGTGCCGATTGTGTCGATCATCGGCTTACTGATTGCCAGCAGCAGTTTAGGCTTTTTGTGGCACAACTGGCAACCTTCACGTATTATTATGGGCGATGTGGGAGCCACTTTTTTGGGTTATAGCTTTGCCGTTTTGCCTTTGCTATTTGAAAATCATATGCCCATTTTAGGGAATGGCCTATGGTTTAGTATGTTGGTACTTTGGGCTTTTTTAGCCGATACCGGCATTACGATGCTGCGCCGCGCCTTGCGCCGTGAAAATATCTTTCAGGCCCATCGCTCACATTTTTACCAACGCCTTGTCATTTCAGGATGGTCCCATGCTCGCGTTAGCGCACTCTACATCGCGCTATCAGTGCTTGGCAGTTTGTTTGCAATTTTAATATTTTCAACCTAATTATGGATTTTGACATCAAAAACCCGAGGTTAGCCACCGAAGGGCGCTATAAAATTGAATGGAATGAGCAACAAATGCCGGTTTTATTGGCAATTCGTGAACGATTTGCCCAAGAACTGCCTTTCCGGGGGCTGCGTATCTCGGCCTCGTTACATGTCACCGCCAAAAGCGCAGCACTCATGCGTACCCTACAGGCCGGTGGGGCCGATGTGGTCTTTTGCGCCAGCAACCCGCTCAGCACCCAAGACGATGTGGCAGCCTCGTTGGTGGTGAATGACGAAATCCCAGTCTACGCCATTCGTGGCGAAGACATGCCAACCTATTACCGCCACCTCAATATCACCCTTGACCATCACCCTACCCTCGTGATGGACGATGGCTGTGATTTGCTGACCATATTGCACACCGAGCGCAAACCACAACTGGCCGAAATTATCGGCAGCACCGAAGCCACCACCACCGGTGTTGTGCGTGCCCGGGCCTTGGCAAAGGCCGGCATGTTGCATTTCCCGGTGCTGGCTGTCAATGACTCGCTAACCAAACATTATTATGACAATCGCTATGGCACCGGCCAGTCGGCGCTCGATGGCATCATTCGCGCCACCAATTTTTTGTTAGCGGGCAGCACAGTGGTGGTGTGTGGCTATGGCTGGTGTGGACGCGGCGTGGCCGAGCGGGCGCGTGGCATGGGCGCACAAGTCATCGTCACCGAGGTCGATGAAATAAAGGCGCTGGAGGCCGTGATGGACGGTTTTCGCGTCATGCCCATTGCCGAGGCTGCGCCCATCGGCAATGTCTTCATCGCCGTCACCGGCAACAAATATGCCATCGATCAAGCCCATATTGCGAATATGCCCGATCAGGCCATTTTAGCCAACGCTGGGCATTTCGATGTCGAGGTCAGCATCCCGGCCATCGAGCGCCTGAGCGACGGCCCGGCGCGGCTGGTGCGCCCGAATGTGCAACAATACACCCTGCGGCACAATGGGCATCGCATCAACCTCATCGCCGAGGGGCGGCTGGTCAATTTGGTGGCGGGCGAAGGCCACCCGCCCACCGTTATGGACATGACCTTCGCTAATCAGGCGTTGGGGGCCGAATTCATGCTCAAGAATCATGCACAGTTAGCCAACGAGGTTCATACGCTGCCGTTGGCGGTTGATCAACAGATTGCTTCGCTCAAACTTAAGAGTTTGGGTGTTGAGATTGATGGGTAGGTCAGCGGCCCAAGCGAAGATCGGCAATGGCAGTAAGGGGCAATGCCGTGAGATTAGGCGCGAGTGGGTAGCGGGGTTGCCCCGGGTAGACGACATACAAATCAAAAATCGTGACCGGCATAGTCGGGTCAGATTCGCGCCACTGTTGTGCAATTTGCATTGCCAACGTGGTTTTGCCCACCTGTCGTGCCCCCAACAAAACCACCACCGGCGATTCACGCAGCCGGACTTATATCGCTTCAATTAAACGTGGTCGCACAATAGATTGTTGCATATTGCTGATTTTATTAATAAAATACAACAATAATTAGAGGTGCGTTCGCCATTTAGGGCAACTTCAGGGGATGAACGGCCCATGCACTCGTCATTCCCGCGAACGCGGGAATCCATAACCATGTCGGCGCAAAACATGACGATTCGAAAAAAAATACATGGTTTGCCTTTAATTTAAGCGTTGACTTGCCGTATTGTAGATTCCCGCTTTCGCGGGAAAGACGGATTTGCAGCCCGTTTTACTGCACACGTATGCAGCAACAAAATCTTGCCCCTTTTGACGAACGCACCCATGCAACCCCGCCCCTTGAACCCACGTTAAAATATAAGATGTGAAGATACCCAACGCAGCGCAAGCGCTTGTTGATATTCGAAAACTGCGTGACTATTGTCTCAATACCGAACATCGTATCGGTAAGCATAAAGCAAAGCTTTTTGAGTCTCTTCTTGGTTTGCAAGTTAAGGATGCTGAGTCACTTCAAGCCATATTGCTTGAAATCGTTAAAACGGATAATGCTGAACTTGGTGAAAAGGACGAATATGGTCAACGGTACCAAATTGTATTTAGGCTAACTTGGGGTAAAAAAACAGCGAATGTGTTGAGTGCATGGATAGTGCGACCGGAAGAAGGATTTCCAATTCTGGTTACTTGCTATCCTATCTAATAATCTTATCTAATATGAGGTGATAAATGAATCAAATTAACTTATTTGATGTGGTTGCGTTAACCACGAATCTGCCCAAATATGGATTATTTTGGGGTGAAGTAGGCACAGTGGTCGAGGTACATCCTAAAGGCGGTTATGAAGTTGAATTTGTCGCACAAGACGGTTATACCTATGCCCTAATTTCGGCAAAGCCAGAGCAGCTTATTTCTTTGAAACAAAAGCCGATGCACAGAGCAAATTCGTTGGTCGTCGCTGCGTTATAGCAAAATACAGCATAGCTTCGTTATTGCCCCTGACGTTCAAGAGCACAATCTAGGATTGAGGCGCAAACGTAGCTAACGTTGTTGTTCCCCATAAGGTGGGGCTTACCTCATGCCGATCAAAGTCAGCATCAGAAAAACCGGTCAATTGATAGAAGGCGACGAAGTAATGGTGTTGCTTGAGGTGGACAGCCAGTCGTGAGGATAGGGGCGAGGAAGATTCAAAATGCCACGTTGCATTTTGGCGCGGTTATGTTGGATGC
>CAZLOF010000130.1:0-9997 GCA_964560745.1 uncultured Thermoflexus sp. | reverse complement strand
CACCAACACCGCCCCCATTGCCGCCGCCAAACCCGAGGCTGAGATGCTAACACGTGGTTTGACCCATTCTTCACCACTGACAAGCAATGAAGCGGCCAACCCCATAATGACAAACACGATGAGGTAGACGTAGGCCGGGAAGAATGACAGTTGCTCGGCGATATTGAGAATGTCATCGACCGATGATTGGCGGGTGGTGATGAAAGCCACTAAGCGCCCAGCGATAAATGTGCCGAAGGCCACCCATACCATGAGCGATACACTCATACACAAGGCAACCGCCGTCCAGAGTTGGCTGTTGGTGTTTGTGCTAGTCAACTTAATCGAGCCGTCGCGGTAGGCATCGGCGATCAAAATGACTGTGCCAATAATCCATGTCAATAAAAACATGAATAATATGCCATAACGAGCTTGGCCTTTGACCACTGTCAATGCATTCATGAACACTGTGCCCGGCACAGTAACACGTTCGGGGTTATTCATAAAGTCGAAGGCCATAATGCCTAAAATTAACCCCATAAACAGACCAAAAACCACGACGCTATAAAACCAATTCGGCAAAGCTGCCCCCGATGCTCGTGCTGTAATCGGTTTGTTCGATTCATTTCTTGCTTGTTGGGCGCGTCGTCGTCGATTGTTGGTTGCGCTTGCCACTTCTGGCTCGTGTAGTTGGGCGGTTTCACTGGCTTCAGGCTCTGCACTGCTGACTTCGGCGGTGCGTGTGCCTTGAATATAGCCCATGCCGAGCAACACCATCAGAGCGGCAAAGCCCCAGAAGTGGGTGCGGGTTGAGACAATGGCAATGCCAAGGTGAATTTCGATGTAATGCGCGACGGCTGCGGCAATAATGCTAATAACGATGACCTGATCGGCCAATGACAGTTGCGAATGCAACATGCCCTCTGTTTTGCCATATGAATTGATGAGTGCGCTGATGACGACGAAGAGCGATAGCCCTGCCACCGCGCCACCACCAATCCCAACCCCCACCAATGATGGGCTAGAAGATGCCGCTGCAATACCACCCAATAACGCCCCAACTGTCCACATGAATGGAAAGAGCCGTTTTTCAAGTGATGATGTGATTAACCCGATCCATTTAAAGCCATAATAGAAAAAGCTGCCAAACAAAAACATATAGGCCAAGAACCCAAAGATGCCGGTAATGACGATGGAATCCCAAGTTTCATTGTGGCTGCGGTCGGGTGAGGCATTACGCGCTTCGAGATTGGCGAGGGCGGGCGGGTAAAAGCGGTTATAAGAGACATACATGCCTTCTGGGCCATAGCCCACGAGTGGGCGAATGGCGTTATAGGCATCGGCAGAGCCATCGGGAAATTGAATTGGCTCGTGCGGACTCATGAGGTTGACATTGCCCTCCCAGATTAACACACGCACGCGGTTGGTGCCGCCTTGGGTATCGAAGGCGGTGCTAAGACGGTTTAATACGGGTAATTGGCGCAAGCCATCTAACGCGCTTGAGGTGCTAACGTTTAAGGCAATCAGCAAAATAAGGCCAAGAGCCGATACACCGATGGTGCTTGAAGTAGCGATGAGGCGTGTTTTGCGGTTGCGTATGAGTTGCATAAGTAGCACCGCCATAAAGAAAATGCCCGTTAGCCAACCCAGTTGTGGGCCACGGCTGCCAGCCAACACTAACACCACAAAGGCATTAATAATGGCGATGATGATGTAAGCCGCAGCCCGCACCACATCGGCAACGCTCGATTCTTCGCTTTTTAAAACCGTGACAAACACTTCGGCGATTTTGCCCAAGGTTAAAAAGAAGGTCATGATGAGGTAGGCCGCAATAAAAATGGCGTTACCCATGTTGCCGGCCACACGCTCAACCACATCGCCGCCCCAAGGTAATGGGTCAAGCCCGGCCCGTTGAATCATGCCATAAATGGCGATGGGTAGCGAGTTGATGATCCATAAGTTGATAGCACGGTTAAATTGGGTGCGGGTGCGCATGGTTTGCACCATCAGCATGAAGATGACAATATACGAAAACGTCGTATAGGTTCCTTGTAGCCGCTGATAAGACCCCAAGAGGCTCGTGCGTGGTGCTACCGATAGCGCAGTGCTGATCATGTAAACAATAATCATGATCAGGGTTGGCAAAACGAGCGGGGTGCGCCAAGTAATACGCGGGGCTTCTGGCGAGCGGTTGCGCCGTTCTTCCACCCACTTTACAAGCCAAATGGCGACCATGATCAAGGCAATCGACCGAACTGTCGTGATTTTGTCTGGCTCAAACACGCGGCTTGAGTAAATATTAAACAAAAGCGGGGCCACAATCAGGGCAGAAAGCCAACCGACTTCGATCAGACGATCGCACCACAAGCTAAATCGGCTTGTGGCAATGCCTGGTCGCGCTTGTGCTGGCGCTAGGTTGGTGAGGGGGGCTGCAATGGAAGACATCATAGAGTAATTAAAACACCTGTCATTTTACGCTGCCAATAAGGCAAAAAAGAATTAGAAGATTATAGCAATCGTTGCATTGCAAAGTGCTTACATATTTTGGCGGATTTATCAGGGCTGAGCTTTGACAAATCCAGCGCTAATGCCGCGAGTTGCATCACGCAATTGCACGTTATCATTGCCAAGGCGGGTCGTGCACATTAAATCGAGCGCCCAACATTGGTTAATGGCGGTCCAGTCTTCTGTATCTGGCATTGGGCTGCTATATTTAACATCATTTACCTGATAACGATGCAGCCCTTGTGATAAAAATAATGTTTGCTGAATTTTGGGGCGATAGGCAATGACCCCATTCGGAATTTTTGGGGGTAGTAGCCAGCTTGGGTAGTTTTCGGCTGCGATTTCGCCACGTTGCATGGCATTTTTAATTAAGGCATCGGGGTTGTCGGCCTTGCGGCTAAGACCCTGTAAGAGAAATGCTAACCCAATGAAAACCGAAAATATGAACATCCCCAGATTTGACAAGCTGGCTTTGTTGAATTTGTGGAATGCGCTAATGGGTATAGATTGATTCAGAGTGTTTAAAAACTGGGCAAGGCAAAATGCCGGCAAAATAACGAGTGAGCCTAAGCCAAAGCGCAAGGTTGGCGCACTATAGGCCCAAAATATCAGGCTAATGACCCCATACAATAAGATGATGAGGGTTGTTTTTGGGGCAGTTGTGGGGCGAGATATGTATAAACGGTTTTGACGAATCGCCAATAAGACGAGTAGCCCGATAGCGACGGCATTTAGAAGCATAAATTGCTCGGCGAGTGGTTCGCCTTTTGCCCATAATGTAATTTGATCAGCCAAGGGTGTATCGGCGCTTGGGCCATGCCACCAGCCCCATCTTGCCCAAATTCGAATCACTTCGCTTTCGGCGCTGGCTTGGGCTGTCCCTAGTGACCATGGTAAATTAAAACACACGGGTAATGGGTAGAGTGGGCAGCCGGTGACGGTGGTGGCATAAGTAAGTGACGGGGTGATAAACAACACCCCCAATACCATTAATTTGATTGCAAACTTGATACTTAGCTGATGCATGATCAATATTGCCAAGGCAACCAAGGCAATGGCGTTAATGGCGCTAAGTTTTATGTTGATCAGGGCTGCACATATTAAAACAAGCGCGGTGTAATGTTGGGCTTGCCATGCTTGGGGCTGTTCTGAGATGACTAGCGCTAGCCATACAATGAGTGGGAGGAGAATGAAAACGGGTACATCGGGCGAGGTGGAACGGAAGAATCCACCTTGAAATTTGTTTGTATTGAGATTAATACAAGCAAAAACAACAATTGATGAGATGAGTATAAAGTAATCGCTGGTTTTTGCCTTGTTTAATAGCACACGTCGCCCAGCGATACAAATGTGGATGAAAAATAAGATTAAAGCGAGGCCACCCGGCACACTCATGATGCGATTTTCAAATATACCGGCATTGAGTAGCGCAAATAGGGCAAACCATGAAGACGTGTAGCCGTAACGTGGATGTAACAGGCCAAGCCCAGCCGGTGCGCCATAATTTGAAAACCAATTGATCAGGGGAATGTGATACCCACCCGCGTCAATGAGCATGACATGCTTTACATTAAATGCGGCAATACCGATGATGAGACATAGGCCGCCTAATAAATTGAGCAGTGGGGTGGCACGCCATAGTTTGCTTAAATTTGAACGAATTGGCTGAACGCGGCTGCTAAACATGAGCAAGATGGTTATTGTGAATACCCCGACCCAAGGTGTAAGTGGTGTGAACACCGTTAAGAGCAAGAAAACCATGCCTAAAAATAGCAACCCAAGCCACGTGTGGTAAATGAAATGATCGCCTTGATGAGGTGAAAAGTGTGCATTGAGCCAAGCGCTGAGGCCTAAACCAAGCAGATAACCAATGATAATGAGTAATAGCCAAACAACGGCGAGATAGATCATGTTTTAGGGGAGAGAAATGAAGTGCCCATTGTCGTTAACGTATTACAAAATCCCCTTCAATCACGAGGCGATCACTAAGGTATATTTTGTAGCCGTAAATTCCGGGTTTATCGCCTTGAATATCTTTGATACGTAACCTCGCATAATTCGCCGTTGTGTCAAAATTTTTACAAGGAATATCATCTAAAACGCAGCTATCAATCGTGCCAAGTTGTTTGCCATTGCGCAACCATTGCACCTTTAATAAGGTGCCTTTGGGCAAAGGGGATTGCCAATAGAGATACACTTCATTGTCTTGTACAGCAAATTCGCGGGTGAGTGTGCTGTTCTTAAAACAACTGCCGTCTAAGACCGCGCTCGCTTGACATAATCGCGCCCCAGCCAATATTTGCGATGATGCGGCTGAAACGGTTGGTGATGACAAAGGCGTTGCCGCAACTTGGGGCGTTGATGTGAGGGTGGGGCGGGGGGTTGCCCCCCCTGACGGAGTAATCGTGGCTAAAATTGCCACGATTGGGGTGGCGGTTGTTGTTGTATTTGCCGTTAGGGTTAATGTTGATGTGGCAACTGGCGCAGGTATACTAATTCGCATTGCGAGCGTGGGCGTAACTGTCGCCGTTGCTGAAGGTTTATCGGGTGTTTGGGTGAGTGTTGGTAATATTAACGGTAAGGGTGTTGTGGGGATGGGTGAAATTTTTGCCCAATTGTCACCCGGAATTACCACAACTGTGCCGTTTTTGGCTAGTTCGCTCGGTGTGCCTAATATCGGCGCAATAAATGGGTTGGTGCCAAAAATTTGGCCTAGAATGCTTCCTTCGCCTACATTTTTTATGAAATTGCCCCCCCACAGCGCGGCGCTTAAACTAAAACACAACAATATAAAGGTGCCGATAAAATAAATTAAGCGTTGCGGTGCTTTATTCAGGCTATGCGTTATAGACTTGCGCGGATGGGCATTAACTGATGATATATTTCCACTGTTGGGTTTATTTTCACTAACCGAGGTGGCAGTTTGCTCACGGGTTGATAAATTTGGCAAATCGCCAACAACCATCACCGTAATGTTATCTTCGCCTCCCGCAACTAATGCCGCGTTTAATAATGCTTCGGCGGCTTGATCTGGGTTGCCTTTGGGCAACAATGTGGCAATTTGTTGCTCTTTTAACATGCCCCATAACCCATCTGAGCATAACAAAATACGGTCGCCATCATGCCAATCATAAATGCTGATGTCGGGTGTGGCATTGTCTGGCGAGCCAAGGGCGCGTGCCAAAATATTGCGATTGAGGCTTGATTTTGCTTCTTTGTCGCTAATGCCCCCATTTCTCAGTTGCTCGGCTACCCATGAATGATCGACTGAAAGTTGTTGTAAGACTGAATCGTGTAACAAATAACATCGTGAGTCGCCTACATTTGCAACAATTAATTTTGATTGAAACAAAATAGCGGTTACAACAGTGGTGCCCATAATGGCATATTCACCCTTTTGTTTTTGGGCCGCCACAATGGCATTTTGAGCTAAGGCGATCCAGTTGGTAAGCTGTTGAACAAGGCCATCAATTTCATGCGCTTGCGATGTATTGTCGTTTGCTTCAAACGCATCTACAATCGTGCGAATGGCAAGCTCGGCGGCGACCCCACCTGCCATGTGACCACCAACACCATCAGCTACCACATACAGGCCCCCTTTCTGTGCAGCATGATCAGTCGATATAGCCCAACGGTCTTCATTGACAGTCCGAACGTTACCCGTATGGGTTCGTGCGGCACATGTCGGCAAATACTCATTCTTCATCTGTAGGTCTATAGTATGTCAATCATAAACGTAATGTATAACAGAAATTTGTTTTTTTTATATTGCAATTCACCATAAGGGTATAGAATACGCAAGATGATTCTGCATCTTGTATTAAAAAATGATTGGGATAAGCTATCGCCAATGCAGCATTATGTCCCTGAAAGCGTCGCAAAAGAGGGTTTTATTCATTGTACTGCAAACCAAGCAGGTTTGCTGAAGGTAGCGAATACTTTTTATCATTCGATCAAAGGCGATTTTTTAGTGCTCGAAATCGATGAAACGAAGGTAAACGCCTTGGTGAAATGGGAAGCCCCGGCACACCCAGCCCCATTGCCTGCTGTTGCGGCGACAGTATCGAACGGCTTACCGCCTGAAGTGATTAATGAACTGGGTGAAAGCAGCCGTATCGTGAGCGCCCCTGTCGAGTTGCCTATCCAATTTCCGCATATTTATGGCCCACTTAACCGCGAGGCCGTTGTTGGCATACGCCCCATATTACGGGCAGGCGATGGCACTTTTGTTGGCTATGGCGAGTTGCTAGCGAAATCGCCAATGGTTCAACCCACTCCTCAGCCGATTGAGTCAAAGCCCGTTGTTGCTACTCCCTTACCAGATCCAAAGCCTATTGATACTCGCACCCCAATTGTGCAGGCGGCTGAAGAATTATTAGATGCAACCGATGGGTTCTCCGAAGAATTAAAACGATTGCGTGGGCGGGTTGAGGCTAAAATGGCTTCGCTGGATGAGGAGATTGCGAAACTTTAAGCGTTTTTTTATTTTATGTTGCGTTGGCTTGTTAATAATGCCGGTTTGATGGTGTTGTCGCTGATTTTGGGCGCAGTGACATGGATGGTATTTTCATTGCAAGAAGATCCCATCGATGAATTTACCTTGCCAGCCAAAGTAATTCGCAAAAATGAAGAGGCCTTAAAAAACACATTGGTCACGGGTGATATTCCGTCAACCATTGTCATGCGAGTGCGCACTTCGCGTAGCCAGATCAGCGCCCAGCGTGAACTTCCCGGCTTTGTTGAGATTGATTTTAAAGAATTAGGCGTTGGGCAACATGTGTTATCGCTTAAACCTACTGTAAATGTTGTGCCGTTTGATTTGGTTTCTTATTCACCGCAATCAGCCACAATTAAGATCGAGCCATTGGTGCAAATTAAAGTGCCGGTTGTGTTAAGTGTGTTTGGCTCTCCGGCAACGGGTTTTCAGGTCGCGCCAAGCAGTATTGAACCCCGCGAAGTAACCATTACTGGCACACAACAAACGCTAGATAAAGTAAAAACCGCCATTGCCGAAATGTCAGTGGCTGGGGCACGTAGCACTGTCGATGCGTCTGCCATTCGGGTTACACTGCGTGACGCAGCCGGCGATGTGATTACCGGCCTTAAACCTGCCCCCGAGAGTGTGTCGGCAAAAGTGCCCATTGAGCAACTACGTAATTATCGAGATTTGCCGATTGTGCCGCGTTGGCGTGGGCAACCGGCTGAAGGTTATGCCATTCAAGATATTTCGGTTGATCCCTTGGTGGTGACGGTATTTGGCTCTAATAGCACCGTGCAAGCGACCAAAGGCTTTATTGAAACCCAAGAAGTTGTGATTAATAATTTGCAAAATGATATTGATGAACGGGTGGGATTAAATGTGCCTGCTGGGGTATCATTGGTGACAGAAACCCAACAAACGGTGCGAGTGCGTATAAAGATTGTGCCGGTGTTGTCATCTCGCACTGTCAAGCGTAAGCCTAGCCTAACTGGGCTTGCTCCAACGTTAAAGGGCGTTATTTCGCCCACAACAATCGATATTGTTTTAAGCGGCCCAGTTGCACGGTTAAATAACCTGACTGAAGATGATGTGCGTGTGACGTTAGATGTCAATAATCTTGGCGAAGGTGTGCATCAAATTGAGCCAAAAATTGTGAAACCCGAAGGTTTACAAGCCCAGAGTGTCTTACCCGCAACCGTGCAAGTTGAAATCACGCCAAACAAGCGTTAATGTTATCCCTCTTTTTGAGGGGGAATAGCATTGGCACATTGTTATTTTGATAAAGGTTACATTTTGTGACATGCTAGAATGAGGCAGATGTCGGATTTGGCTCGACGCCTGAGGGATGGGCGTGAATCTTTAGGTGTTTCACTCAGTCAAGCTGAGTATGATACAAAAATACGTCGCCGCTACATTGAAGCAATTGAATCTGGCGATTATGTCGTTTTGCCGGATGGCTTGTCTGCGCGTGGTTACATTCGAAATTATGCGCGTTATTTAGGGCTAGACCAAAATCAAGCTTTGATGGATTTTGAGTCTGAAGTGGGCGTGCCCCTCTTACAAGCTACCGAAAACATCCCCCCGCCGCCAATACGCAATAAGATGGTTTCTCGTTATACCGTTACGGTTCATACCGATGAAATTGTGTGGCGGGGCGAATTACCTAAAGATGATCATTTGCTCAATGCGATGGCGGATGAGGATGGGACAACTCATGGGCGCAAACAAGTGGATGGTCGGCGCGATTTTAGCAATTCCGTTTCATCATTTAGGTTAAATGCCCCAAAATCACGCGCAATGGGGCGCTTGGTTGATGGCATTAGCACATTTCGCCGCAATGAACCTGTGCCGAAGTTTCCATCGGCTAAACGCCCACCCGCAGTAAACCGGCAAGCCTTACCTAAAATTCAAATTTCACCTAAAGTATGGCGATGGATTGCCAGTGGTGTGGGGGCTGTATTACTTGTAGCAGCATTTGTGATATGGGGGCTGCCTGTATTGCGCACTGTTGATTTTAGCGGCGCTATTCGCAATGTCCTTCAACCCCCGCAACCTACCCCGATTGTGTTATCGACCCCAATTATTGTCGGGAATAATGTTGTGCCAACGCGGGTGGCTGTGCCATCTACCTCTGGGTCGCCAACGCCGGTTGTTATTCCATCTTTGCCGCAAGGCGGGATGCGTTTGACATTAGACCCACGTGAACATGCATGGGTGCGGGTTAAATCAGATGGCGTAACGGTGTATGAAGGCATTCCCGCCGTCGGCACATTGCCGGCTTGGGATGCGAAAACGGCTGTAAGTATTGAGACTGGAAATGCCGGTGCATTTGATGTGTTGATCAATGGCGCTCGGGTGGGTAGCCTTGGCCAACGCAATACTGTGGTTCGTTTGTCATATGGCCCGCAAGGCCAAATAACCACACTCCCATAATTGTAATGCTGACTTCAATATGTGCCTGCCAGCATAGCTTGGTAGGCACATATTGAAGTCAGCCCATACTTGATTTTCTAATCTGCCTTACTTCATCATTAGAGATCTGCTTGGTTTCACCTAATGTTGCATCGTTTAGCAACGTGCGAGATTTTTATAAAGTAGCGAACTGACAAAATTATTTTAGATAAACCTTGACTTTTACATGCTAAATTTTAGTTTGCTGTGCAAGGAGGGGTTTTATAGTTCTAAAGAAGCATAGATATTTAAGTAAACTCTAAGTGATTTAGATGCATTCATGAGAGTAATCCTGACAGGTAAAACGATATCAATTTGCCATAATGTTTACGATGTTTATGTCAGATATTTTCTCATGATAAATTTATATACTTTATCCCAAAAATGTTTCAATAGACGATATATGCGGAATGGGTTCGCCTGCGTAATAACGTTTGGCATTTTTATGTTGTTGTCGCCTAATCTTAGCGCAGATGCGACAATTAATGAGAACAATCAAATTTTTATTGGGGCTATTTTTACTGGTGGGCCAGTTCGTACCCCAACTTCGATTGCAAAACCAGCCAGCACTCCGACAAGAAC
>CAZLOF010000129.1:0-10025 GCA_964560745.1 uncultured Thermoflexus sp. | reverse complement strand
CGCCAACCCCAATGTGGCGTTTTCGCTTGAAAATGGCGATAAACCGGCCATTGGTGAAGGGGTCGCCAAACTGCTCGAAGCGCCCTTCCCCGCCGAGATTGTGGCAGCATTTAAAACCAAATATAACTGGGACATGAATACCGACCCCGGCTATACAGCCTTATTTGAAATTGCGCCACAAAAATGGTTGTCGTGGTAGCAACCGCTTAGTGCGCGTCTAGGGACGCGCACTAAGCCATGTGCTCATTTTTTGCTTTAGGCCTATCTTCTGATAATGATCCAGCGAAGGCTTTTCAAGAGGTTTCGCCGATCTCACTATATCCCTACCAAGCTACGCTTGGTAGGGATATAGTGAGATCGGCATTACGTTTTTTGGAGGCGCCCTCCAAAACGCTAATCCGAAAGCACAATTACCTTATCGCCGGCCTGAAAGATGAATTTTTGCGATTTGGTCGGGTTAAGCACAATGCCATGCGTCACGGGGTCATGAATTTGGGCGTAGCGCCGAAAACCAATCGCGCTATCGCCACGCCGCCGCGCCGATTCAACCACCGTATAAAAGGTCATCGGCACATTCAGTTGCACATAATCATCGATGGGTTTCAGATAAATTTCGCAATGATCGGCATCAAAAAGCTCATCAAACACCGCGCTCAGTTGTTTGTTTTTTGAAACCTGCGCCAACATCAAACTGACCAAGCTATCGCTGACGATAAAATCATCGGCGCGGGTAATTTCGGCCAACTCGCGGTTGCGCAAATCCATCATTTCGCTCACAATACTCAACTCGCGGCCCTTCGATCTCACCACCCGCTCGATAATTTGCCGCAAATGCAACAAAGTTACCAAGGTATGCGCATCGGCCTGTTGACAATCAAAAATATCGCTGTAGCACAGCAAAATAATATGATCAAAATGCTGAATCGACATCGCCTCTAACACTTTAGGGTCGGTGATATCGGCCATAAAAAAAAGCAATTGTTGGCGTGCCAATTGCTCGCGCAACTCGCTTATTTGGCGCTCGGCCAAAGGATGATTCGCCACCACCGTCACTTGCGACCCAGCCGTCACATAGCGGTCTAGCTCACGCAAAATATCGGCGGCCTGTGGGTTCCAACCCAATAACAAGGTGCGCTCGGGGCGCAAACGCTGCTGATCGGCTTCGCACATCAAATCGAGGCTGCCAATCGGCACGCCCCCCGGTTGCACCATCGCCTCAGTCTCGGCAATCGCCACAATCTTATCCCCTGCCGCGATCACCGTGCCCATCGGCGGGTTCAAAATCGTGCGCCCGCTCGCGTCGCAAATGCCAATCACCGCTGCCTGCTCAAATGACAATATCGCCTCGCCATAGGTGCGCCCCGCCAAACTGCGCACCTCGCGAAAATAGATTTCGGCCCCCTCAAACGATAATAATTGAAGGTAGATGGTGCTAAGACCGGGTTGGCGGCAGGTTTGGGCGGTGATGCGCGTAATCAAATCCGACGACAACACCACTTCCAACTCATGCTTGCCCACCATTTTTGCCACCTCAGCGTTTTTTAGGCTGTGCAATTCAGCCACAATATGCAAGCGCTCGGCCCCATTCACCCGCGCCGGGTTGTTGGTGAGCGCCAATAATTGCTTAATGACATGCGTATCGGGGTCGCGATCTTCGGGGGCCAGCAAAATAATAGCTTCGGTCTGATATGGGTTGACAATCTCAATATCGCGCACGTCGATGGGGCTACCAGTGCGGCAAATCACCCGCATCCGCCCCAATCGCCCACACTGCCGCCAAATCTCCTCCTCCATCTCCAGCTTGTCTTTGTCGGCCAAAATCACCACACATGGGCGGCGGCGCGTGCCTTCATCGGCCAACGACAATTCGGTCAAAATTTGAAATATTTTGGGCGACCAACCGATAATTAAGGTATGGTTGTGTTCAACCACAAACGAGCGCCCCTTGCGCAAACGGTCAAATGTGCCCTCAAGCCCATTGCTCATCACCCCGATCAAGGCGCTCACAATAAAAATGCCGCCCATCGTCACGCCCAACATCACCAAGCGGTAGCTCCAGCCATAATCATTCGCCATCGTGCCAGCATCTAGGGTGTGAATGAGGCTGAGCCATGCCGCCTCGAATACATCTGGAACCCCTTGTTGCCCGCCCGGCACAATATCAAACCATTGAATGATGACCACCGCCGCCACAATAATCGCGCCCGACAACACCCCCAACGCCCCAATCAGTGCAATCGTGCCATAGGCCATGTAATTATCAAAGGCATAACGCACCCGGTCGGCAATGGTGATCTTCTTCATGGAGGGGCGATTATAGTGGGGGAGGTTTGAGCCATGAGCCGTGAGCCGTGAGCTTTGAGCTTTGAGCCATGAGCCATGAGCCATGTTTGATTTTAACTCGCAAATCAAGACTCACAGCCCACGGCCCAGGGCTCACGGCTCATAGCTCATGGCCCATGGCTTGCCCCGCTATAATCACCCCATGCATATCCTCATCCTCGGCGGCACAAAATTTTTAGGGCGGCATTTGGTGAATGCGGCCTTGGCGCGTGGGCATCGGCTGACGTTGTTTCATCGCGGCAACACCTTGGCAAACACCCCCAGCCACGACCAAGACGCGGCCCTGTGGGCCGAGGTCGCGCACATTCACGGCAACCGTGACGGCGGTCTGGCGGCGTTGGACGGGCACACCTGGGATGCCGTCATCGACACCTGTGGCTATGTGCCGCGCGTGGTGCGGCAATCGGCGTTGGCGCTGGCTGAGGCGGTAGGGCATTACACCTTCATTTCGAGCATCTCGGTGTATGCCGATGTCAGCCAACGCGGCACAACCGAGGCCGCAGCGGTGCAAACGCTGGCCGACGAAAGCACCGAAACCGTAGACGGCAGCACTTACGGGGGCTTAAAGGCGCTGTGTGAGCGCGAAGTGATGACGGCCTTGCCCGACCGCGCCCTTATCATTCGCCCGGGCCTCATCGTCGGGCCATACGACCCCAGCGACCGCTTCACCTATTGGGTGCGGCGGGTGGGTCAAGGTGGCGGCGCAGCAGCGCCAGTGCTGGCGCCCGGTCGGCCAGCGCGGGTGGTGCAGTTTATCGATGTGCGTGACTTGGCCGAATGGAACATTCGCATGGTCGAGGCGCAACAGACTGGCGTGTTTAACGCCACCGGCCCAGCCCAGCCGGTGCCCTTTGGCGAGCTGTTGGCGGCTTGCCAACGAGCCAGCGCCAGTGATGCGGTGCTGCGCTGGGTCGATGAGGCCACCTTGGCGGCGCACCAAGTGCAGCCTTGGTCAGACCTGCCGCTGTGGCTGCCCGAAAGCGACCCGGCCTACGCCGGCTTTATGCACATCGATTGCGGCGCTGCGCTGGCGCATGGCCTCAGCTTTCGCGCTTTGGATGATACTGTGGCGGCGACGTTGGCGTGGGATCGTGCGCGTCCGCAGGATGTGGCGTTGCGGGCGGGGTTGGTGCGGGGGCGGGAGGGGGAGGTAATAAAAACCTCGGAGGTCTCAAAGACCTCCGAGGTTTAAGCACTAAGCGGCCAAAGCCCACGTTGCTTCAAAAGTGAAACAATAGCGCTAATGGGCGTGCCTTCATTCCATTGTGCTGGAGACTTGGTAATATCGCCACTGTGATGCAGAGCAACCAATTCCCAATCTTGGTTAAAACATGGCGACCCAGACGACCCCGGCTCAGTGTTGGTGCGATATCGCACCCGCAATGGCTCGCCTGTTTGGGGCAAACACTCAACCACTGCATCTGTATCTAATGCCAATTTCATTGCCTGACCATTGGGGTGTTGGGCGATAAAAATAGCGGGGTGATCTTGAAATGAATAAGCACGATCGGGCACGGAGACAAAACCGCGATTTGCGCCGGGGATGTTTTGTGTTTGTAATAAGGCGAAATCAAGCTGATCGGCAGACACGTTATCGTAGCCACTTGCAATTATGATTGGGTGATTGGCGTGTAATTGAGTGATATTGCCACTAGCCACTCTGTCATCGGCAAATGTTTTATAGTCGAAGCGTAAATTTACGTGGCTGGCTGGACGTTCGCCGTTAATTACAGCCTCAACCACATGATAATTGGTCATAACCACATTGGGTGCAACCAAAAAACCTGTGCCTGATGCCCCCGGCAATTCAACGCGGCATACTTGGCGCTCAATCTCCTCTAGTTTTTTGCGCCATGACATGACATCTAAAAATTTGCTAGAAGTCTTGACAAGTCGTTCGAGCGATTGCTGGTCGTAAGATGCCGGTGTGACCCCATGAATTAGGTTGTATTTAGCAACCAAGCCATCTAAAAAGTTGCGACAGTTAGCATCTTCGCCGAACCGAGCCTTTAGTTCGTTGATGACCAATACCAATGACTCGCGCCCCGGGATGTCTTGCCTAAAAGCACAGACACGGCTGACAATTTGAATCGAAAGATCACGTGCGCCGCCATCAAAGTCAATTGCGCCTAACAAATTTTGCTCATGGGGCGAGCCAGCAAATGCGGCTTGCAAAAAGGCACGTGGTTTTGTACCCGCATTAAATTCTACGGTTAATAGGTTGACCAATTGATCAAAATCGGGTTTGTTTAATGACAATTTTCTAATGACAGGGTCTTTGGGCATAGGGGCGTCTCGTGTCGATGATTCAGGCTGCGATTCCGACTTCGCAGGTTTATCACAAAATGGCGCATTGGGCCGCGCATTACACACACCCTGCACCAAAATTTCAAACCAACCGCGATTTTTCATAAACTGAATGAGGTTTAGCGTAATGATTGGCACAGTGTCGCCGCCAATCACATCGAGGTTAATTTGCTCGTTGCGCCCTTGTTTAGGAACCCTTTCTTCAAGATCATCGCACAAAATACTGAGGTCGTTGCGCTTGAAGTTATCAACGATAAAACGGCGTAACTCTTGGGGGCTGGGGGGTGCTTGAGTGGGCATAATGTTAATTTAAAGATTTTACTCACTATTAGCGCGATGTAAAGCGTTTTTTGCATGTAGGAAGGGAAAAATCAAAACTGGCAAGTTAGCCAAACCTCCGAGGTCTTGAAGACCTCGGAGGTTTGCCATATACAATTCACCCCATGCTCGACATTACCCAAATCCGCCCGCACTTCCCCGCCTTGGCCCGCCTACAACATGGTCGCCCCATCGTTTTCTTCGACGGCCCCGCCGGCACCCAAGTGACACAATCGTGTATCGACGGCATCGTCGAATACTTCACCCGCTCGAATGCCAACACACATGGGCAATTCATGACCAGCCACGAAACCGATGCCATTATTGTGGCGGCGCACGAATGGATGGCCGACATGCTAAACGCCCAGCACCGCGACGAGGTGTATTTTGGGGCCAACATGACCTCGCTCACCTTCGCGCTCAGCCGCTCGCTTGGGCAAACGCTGCAAGCCGGTGACGAGATCATCTTGACCAAGCTCGACCATGATGCCAACTATTCACCTTGGCATCTGATGGCCCAAGACAAAGGCGTAACTGTGCACAGCGTCGATATCAACGAGGTCGATTGCACGCTTAACCTCGACGACTTCGAGAAACACCTCAGTCATAAAACCAAGCTGGTCGCCATCGGCTGCGCCTCAAACGCCGTCGGCACCGTCAACCCGCTCAAACAAATCATCGGCATGGCCAAGGCCGTCGGGGCGCTCACCTTCCTCGATGCGGTGCATTACGCCCCGCACGCCCCCATCGATGTGCAAGACCTCGGCTGCGATTTTCTCGGCTGCTCAACCTACAAATTCTTCGCCCCACACATGGGCGTGATCTATGGGCGCAAAGCCTTGCTTGAAAGCCTGCCCGCCTATAAAGTGCGCCCCGCCGACAATGCTTTGCCGAGCAAATTTGAAACCGGAACCCAAAACCATGAACACATGGCTGGCCTGAATGGCACAATGGCCTATCTCGAATGGTTGGGCAAAACTTACCCCGCCGAAGTGTCGGGCCATTTCCGCAGCACCCGCGCCAAAACCCTGCATCAAGCCCTGCAATCGATTCAAGATTACGAGGCTGATCTTAGCCGCCACATGTTGTCTGGCCTGAGCAAGATTCACGGCTGCCAGGTGTATGGCATCACCGACCCAGCCCGCATTCACCAACGCACCCCCACCTTCGGCATACGCCTCGATGGCGAAAACCCACATGCCACCGCCAAACGCCTCGGCGAGGCCGGTATTTGTGTGTGGAGCGGCAATTATTATGCCCTCAACCTGACCGAGCGCCTCGGCATCGAAGAATCGGGCGGCATGGTGCGCGTCGGCTTCGCCCACTACAACACCCACGCCGAGATCGACCGATTCTTACAAACCCTGTAAAAAATAATGGGTTTCGTCGTAGAGACGGGTCGGTGACCCGTCTCTGTAAATGGGTCGCTGACCCGTCTCTGTAAATGGGTCTCTGACCTGTCTCCCGTCTATGTATGGCAAAAATGAGACGGGTCACCGACCCGTCTCTACAGGTCAATTCGCCGTTGAACATAAAAGCTCTAACAATGGCCCCAATTTGTAATTCGTAATTATGCGTTTTTTTCCACCTGCCATCCTCACGTTATTGACGTTGCTTGCCACATGGAAACTAACGGTGGGGGAACGCATCATTGCGCGGGGCGATTTGCTGCTATATTTTTACCCACTGCGCGATTTTGCCGCCGCCGCCTTGCGTGACGGGCATCTGCCCTTGTGGAACCCCTATACTTTTATGGGGTCGCCCTTTTTAGCCAATTCGCAGGTCGGCTTTTTCTATCCCTTCAATTTACTCAGCGCGTGGTTGCCCGCCGAACGCGCCATTGCCCTGCAAATACCGCTGCACCTCATCATCGCTGGGTTGGGCATGTATGTCTTGGCACGGCGCGGCATGGTGCTCAGCCGCCTTGCCGCCTTCGCCAGTGCCCTCGCCTTCGGCCTCGGCGGCTACCTCGGCGCACAAATCGAGCACATCAACCAAGTGCAGGTGTTGGCGTGGCTACCTCTTGAGGTATTTTGGATTGCGCAATCCAAAATCCAAAATCTAAAATCCAAAATCCAAAATCTGACCCTTCTCTCGCTCGTCATCGCCTTTCAAGTGGCGGCGGGGCACACCCAATCGCTCTACATTTGTTTGGTCACATTAGGGGTGGTAGCAATGGGGCAATGCCTGCCCGCGCTGATTGCGGCGGGCAAGCAGTCGTCGTCGCAACGGCTACACCCCATTCAGCCCAACAGCCCTTGGGCCAACGCCCTCCCCATTCGCCCGCCCAATGCCGATGACCTAAAAGCCTTGCTACGCGCCGTGCTGCCCTTGTTGTTATTGGGGATGGCCGCCGCGCTCGGCGCGTTGCTCAGCGCCGCCCAACTCGTGCCCACTCTCGAACTCAGCCAATTTTCGGCGCGTGGCGCACGCATGACCTTGTCTGAGGCTGGCTCGTTTTCGTGGCGACCTTGGGTTTTCACCCGCGCCCTTATGCCCACCTATGGCGACCCGCTTTTTGCCGAATATGTGGCCTATATCGGGGCGGGCGGCTTGGCGCTCATGTTGATCGGCGTTGTGGCTGGGTTTCGTAGACAACGCCCATCGGCCCATTTCCCCCTCGCCTTCACCCTGCTCATACTCGGTTTGCTGCTGGCATGGGGCACAGCCTTGCCAAGTTTCCCCTATTTATATCGCTATGTGCCGGGCTTCAGCCAATTTCGTGTGCAAGCACGTTGGCTCATCATGTTTAGCCTCGGCACAGCCATGCTCATTGGGTTGGGGGTCGATTATTTACGATTCAATACTGACACCCTCATAAATCGCAAATCCAAAATCGTCAATCTGATCGCGTGGTTCGGGCTAATGGCTGTGCTGGCGGCTTTGGCATGGTGGGGCGTACGTTTTTCACCCGAAGCCGAATATAAAACTTGGCCGGCCCAACCTGTATTGGTTGGATGGGGCTTGGGCGCGACAACGGTCACGCTGCTGATGTTGCTCCCCAGCCGTTTGGCCCACGCCCAACAATGGGGCATCATTGCGGTTATGACAACCGAGTTGCTGGTCGCCTCACAATTTCAGCCCTACGCCCGCGCCGCCGATGCCGCCGCTCTCACCAGCCTACGCCCCGCCACCGCCCATTTGCTAACGCAAAAAATTGAAAATTTAGATGAGAGTCCCAATTTTAAATTTTCCATTTTAAATTCTAAATTTGACCGCATCCTCTCCCTCTCCGGTCTATTTTTTGACCCCGGCGACAAAGACGAGCAAACGCTGATCTACCAGTCACAATTAAGCGCCGATGAGTTATACGACCGCATCATCGCCAGCAAACAAAAAGAGATTCTCACGCCCAATTTTTCACTCTATTACCGCTTGCCCAGCGTCGATGGCTATGACGGTGGGCTATTGCCCACCCGCCAATACGCCGATTTTGTGCGCCAAATTATGCCACCCGCGCCCGTCGGTAGCCCGCCACGCAGTGTCGATGGGCGACTGCGCGAATTTTTGAAGGGCGTGCCAGAGCAGCGCTGGCTCGATCAAATGGGTGTGCGCTATGTGCTGGCCGATAAAACCGCCGATGTATTTGTAGAGGATGTGTATTACGATACATTATTCAGTTCGCCTACCATCACCCGTGTAGGGTCAGTGATCACACTCCCGCTAGCCCCATATACTGCCACCAGCCTAGGCATTTTGTTGGCGCAACCCGCCCCGCCCTATAGCATGACAGTCTTGTTTGCCGATGGGGCATCACAACAATTTGAGGGGGTAACAAAACCATTTACCCCAGCCAACACTGGCGAACAATTTGGCTATGTGCGGCTCGATTGGGGGCAGCGTCGCACCCCAATCGCCTTGTTTGTTCATGCGCTTGGCAATACCATTGGCCCACCCGTATTACGCGGCCTGAGCAGCATCGACCATACCGACAAGACCTTCGTCTCGCAAATGCTGCAATCAGATGCGCCCGACGGGCATAACATGCGTATGGTGTATAGCGGCGACACCAAAATCTACGAAAACCTCAGCTATGCCGGGCGGGCCACCCTCAGCGCCGAGCGCAAACCAACGAACCCGGTGCTTTATAGCCAAGGGTTGCCGCCGCTCACGTTGCCCGCCCAATTTCTCATCGACCAGCCTGAACGAGTGCTGATTAAACTGCCAGCTTTGCCCGCACCATCAGCAGGTGGGGTAACGCGCGACCCATTTACTTATACCAATGTGCAATTAACCCTGCGCGATTCATGTTACCCGGGCTGGTTGGCTTATGTCGATGGGGTCGAAACGCCCATCACCTGCCCCACCGGCATAGCGCGGGTGGTTAATGTGTTGCCCGGTGCGAAACAAGTCGAGTTTGTCTTTCGGCCCACTTCGGTCACATTGGGGTTTGTGCTCAGCGGGGTTGGGGTGTTGCTGTGGTTGGGGTTGGTGGTGGTCAGCATTAAAAGAGCGACTAAAAGTCGCACCTAAAGGCTTTGCCAATTGCCCGCCTACGCGGGCAGGTGTTGCGTCTCCATAGTGACACCTTCGGCGAAGGCTTTAGATGCGACTTTTAGTCGTTTAGCTATACTAAGCTTATTATGAAACGCAACAAAATGGACGTTTTTATCCATTATGTGTGGGCAACTTGGGATCGATTACCGCTTATTACACCAATGGTGGAGAAACGATTACATCGAAATATTCATAGTGAAGCAGAAAAACATGGATGTACAGTTTTAGCGATTAATGGAATGCCCGATCATGTGCATTTACTTGTCAAAATGCCAAGCACCATCTCAGTTGCCGACTTAATACA
Organism: uncultured Thermoflexus sp.; assembly: GCA_964560745.1. Lineage (GTDB taxonomy): Bacteria > Chloroflexota > Anaerolineae > J036 > Brachytrichaceae > AQU-03. Next base: position 256 of record CAZLOF010000129.1, on the reverse strand, counting down.
GCAAATTAAAGGCGTATCCTCTCATTTTGCAAATGAACAGTTATTTACGGATCTTTCAAAATTTAAGTGGCAAGGATTTTATGCTGCATTTAGTGTCAGTCGTTGGGATGTAGAACGCATTGCAAATTATATTAAACGCCAAAAAGAACACCATTATGCGAATGAGACGATTGAAGATTATGAACAAATAGTTGAGTTTGCAGAACAAAGCGACTAAAAGTCGCACCTAAAGGCTTTGCCGAGCGTCCCCCTTCGG
>CAZLOF010000128.1:0-10027 GCA_964560745.1 uncultured Thermoflexus sp. | reverse complement strand
GTGTGCTGGTGGCCATGACGGGCGATGGGGTGAACGATGCGCCGGCGCTGGCGCAGGCCGATGTGGGCATGGCCATCGGGGCAGGCTCCGATGTGGCAGTTGAAACCGCCGACGTGATTCTGGTGCGTATGGAGACATCGCTGTATTGGGAAATAGAACAAGGCAGTGAGTTTGCACGCGGCGAAAAAGAAATTGAAGAATTGGTAGTGCAATCCCTACAGTCGGCACTCACCATGTCAATTAGCGAACGCACATTATCTGACATCAAAATATCGTTGCGCCAAGTACAAGACTTGGTGCGCACCGATGCCACCAACTATTTAAAAAAATATGTCAAAGTGCATCGCCTTGACTTTTTGATTAAACAAATGAGCCTGCCCAAAGACATTGTTGAACGGGCAACGCAACAACGGGCCTCGCAGGCTTATAGCAACACCGACCAAATGTCGGCAACAGGCACCATTCACATGCCAACCCAACCTGCCCCCCGCACCACATGGCCCCCTATTGAGACCGAAGGGCAAGAGAAATAACCCCATGTCCTCACTTCCGCGCGAGAAATCTTTTAACACTGCCGGCCCATGCGAAGCCGACCTACACTATATGCTGCCACCAACGGCCCGCTTCGACATGCCAGATATCATGAACCTCATTCGTGATCGGCGCTATTTTGTACTGCATGCCCCGCGACAAACCGGTAAAACGACGGCGCTACTCGCCCTTATGCACCAACTCAATGCCGAAGGGGAATTTCGAGTGCTATATACCAACGTTGAGCGGGCCCAAGGCTACCGCGAAAATATGGACAGCGCGTTACAAGTCATTACCCGCGCTTTAGCCTCAGATGCCCAACGCTGGTTAGGCGACACCCAAGCCGAAACCCTCGCACAAGAATTGCTCAATACGATTCCTAGCGCTGATGTATTGACGGTTTTTCTAAAAAAATGGTGCGCCCAAAGTGACAAACCCAGCGTTCTATTTTTAGACGAAATTGACTCTCTGGTTGGTGATACGCTAATTTCAGTGTTGCGGCAGCTACGGGCAGGTTACACAGACCGCCCCCGTTATTTCCCCCAAACCGTCATTTTATGTGGTGTGCGAGATGTCCGCGACTATCGCATTCATTCGTCGAATGAAAAGAGTATCATCACCGGCGGCAGTGCCTTCAATATCAAAACCAAGTCGCTCCGATTGGGTGATTTCACCGAGAATGATGTAAATATGTTGCTGCAACAACATACCGATGCTACTGGCCAACCCTTCACCCCCGAAGCCATGCACCAAATTTGGCATTTCTCGCAAGGGCAGCCTTGGCTGGTCAATGCTATCGCCAACGAAGTCACGCGCGAAATGCGCGAGAACCGTGACCGTAACATCACCATCACCGCGCCGATGATTGACGAGGCGAAAGAACACCTCATTCTGCGCCGCGACACCCATCTCGACCAACTGACCGACAAGCTGCGCGAGCCGCGGGTGCGCCGCGTCATCGAGCCGATTGTCGCTAGCGAAGAATTGGATCAACTCAATAATGATGATACCCAATATGTGCTCGATTTGGGTCTCATTCGACGCGGCAAAGGTGCACCGCTCGAAATCGCCAACCCGATTTATCAAGAAATCATCCCGCGTGAGCTAAGCCAAACCGCCCAAGATTCGATTCCGGCGCGATTCTCGCCCAATTGGGTGACCGTCGATGACAAGCTAGACGAGGCCAAAATGCTGACGATGTTTTTAGATTTTTGGCGCGAACATGGGCAGCCCCTCATGCGAACCTCGCCCTATTCGGAAGTGGCTGCGCAAGTGGTGTTTTTGGCGTTTTTGCAGCGCGTGGTCAATGGCGGCGGCACCATTTTGCGCGAATATGCCATTGGCACACGCCGCATGGATATTTTGGTGCGTTATGGCACACCGCCAAATGTGCAGCGGCTAGCGATAGAGCTAAAGGTATGGCGGCAAGGTCGCCGTGACCCAACCCCACAAGGGCTGGCGCAACTCGACAAATACCTAAGCGGCTTGGGATTAGACACCGGTTGGTTGGTGATCTTTGACCAACGCACTGGCCTACCCGATATCGAAGATCGCACCAGCGCCGAGGTCGTCATCAGCCCTGCCGGTTGCCAAATCACACTTGTTCGTGCATGATAAATTTAAAATTGAAAATGAAAAATTGAAAATGAAAAATTGAAAATTGGGTGATGTCTTCTATTTTCATTCTAAATTTTCAATTCTAAATTCTAAATTTCAACTCCTCACCACCCGCACAAGATGCGTCAGCGCCCGCTCCATGCGTCCGCGAATATCATCGTCGATGGTGTTGGTTTTAGCGATCACCGCATCTTTAATCGCCACCACCGGCGGGCCAACCTGAATGGCAAACACTTCGTAGATCATCGACAAAGCCAGATCGTTGGCGGCCATATAACTGCGTGGGCCACCCGCCGCCGCCAACACCACAAATGGCTTGTAACGCGGCAAATCACTATCGAGCGCATAATGCAAAAAGTCGCGCATGGTTCCCGAAATGCCAAAATTGTAGATCGGTGTCGCCAACACCCAGCCATCTGCGGCATTAAAACGCTGCACCAATTCTTTCAAAAAGTCGTCATTTGTAGAACGTGGATATGGCAACAAATGATGATGCGCCAAGTCGATAATATCGACATCTACGTCTGCTGCTGCCAAAAATTGAGCAGCAGATTGACACATTACACGGGTGCGCGAGTTTTGCGAAAGGCTAGAGGAAACAATCACTATTTTCTTTGTGGACATAAGTCCATATTGTATCCACCTCCACGACATCACCATTATCGCTATCAACTATCTTGGCTTGGGATCCGGCGGCACATCGACAATAGGCAAGCCAAAATATGCCTCAAAAACTTGACGCGCCAACGGGGCCGCAAAAGTCGAGCCTTCGCCAATATTCTCAAGCATCACCGTAACCGCTATTTGCGGGTTATCGGCTGGGGCATAACCGGTAAACCATGCAAATGGCAGATCACGCACCCCCGGCGCTTGTGCGGTGCCGGTTTTACCCGCCACTACCAATTTGCGGGCTGTGCCGCGTTGGGCAGCCGGTAATGGCAGCACAGTCCGTTGGGTTGCGCTCACCCCCCGTGATGTCGATAACGCACCTGTTGCAGTCACAGGCGTGGTCACCGCCAACGGCCCAGCAAACAGTTTATCGCCAACATAATAATAATCAAAGCTGCGAAATTTATTTTCAGCCGTGCCAATTTTAGTATTGGTCGTCACGCCAATCATACCTTGTTGAATCGCTCGTATGACTTCGGGGCTAATATTCATTTTGCTAGGGGTCGGTGGGCCAATGACTTGAGGTTTGCCACCTTCTATTTCTGATATTTTGCTCACCAGCCGTGTTTTAAACAAAACGCCATTGTTGGCAATCGCCCCTGTCATTTGCGCCACCTGAACTGGGGTCGCCAACAAAAAACCCTGCCCAATGGCAAAGTTGACATTGTCGCCAGTCACCCAACCCTCACCCCGTGCGGCTTTTTTCCAATCGGGGTCAGGCACAAGCCCAGCCGCCTCACCGCCAATATCTAGCCCAGCCCGCACTCCAAAACCAAATTGCTTGGCGTATTGCGCCAACAAAAATGGGTTCTTCTCGTTTAAACGTTTGCCCAACGTATAAAAAACAGGGTTACACGAGGCACTCAAGCCTTCAGTCAAATTTAATGCACCGTGCCCGCCGCTGAGCCAGCACGTTTGCCGATAATTTGCACCAAGGCCGTCCCAATAGCCCGGATCAAAAAATGCTTCATCGGGGCGGGTTAGGTCTTCGTCTAAACCCGCCGCAAAAGTCACTGGCTTAAATACAGAGCCGGGCGGGTAAGCTTGCACAGCACGATTCACCAACGGACGATTAGGGTCATTTAATAATTTTCCGGCCTCACCACTAATTTGGGTCACATCATTTAATGAATAGGCCGGGCCGCTTGCCATTGCCAGAATCGCCCCATCGCGCGGGTTCGTCACCACAATCGCGCCACGAGTTTTGCCAATAATGGCTTGCACTTGGGTTTGTAATGCGGCTTGAATGGTCAGCGTAACATCTTTACCTTCGATCTTGTCGCGCCGTGCGATTACACGTGGGGAGCCGCGTGTTGGTCGAAATTCAAGTTTGCCGCCCGGTCGCCCACCCAACTCGTCATTCATCCCAACTTCAATCCCAGTCACACCCACCAATTCATCGCCAGAATAACCCAACCCTTGATAATAAGGCAATGCTTGCGCCGAAATAGCCCCAACATACCCTACCACATGCGGCGCAATATTATCATCGGCATAGGTGCGGGCTGAAATTTGTTGCGCAACAAGTGCCTGATAACGCCCAATTTGCTCGCTATTGCGAGTTAAACGTTCTTGGCTAACCACAGCAATAGGCACAAACCAATCGGGCTGAGCTTTCTGGTATTTCGCTTTAATATCAGCAACAGGCAAATTGGTCAGCCGATTGAGCAATGCCAACATTTCGTTTTCTTGCTGGGGGGATGCAATTTTGCCCGGCACCACCCCCAATTGACTGCTAAAACCCTGCCCGGCTAACGCTACCCCATCTGCCGAAAAGATAGTGCCCCGTTGCGGGTCATCTCGATCAAGCACCAATGTGCCTGATACCAATCCTGTCATCATCGCATCGCGGTTCCATTTCACACGCCAAATCGCATTTTCAGCCTCAAGTATCAACGTACCGGTCACATTTAATGACCCAAATAAACCCGTTTGCCACGACCCTGTAATACCGGCAGTAGCCGTGCTCCCGCTCACAATTAAACCGCCACGCAATTGGTAGGTGGCTGTAATGACGGTCGCGGTGTCATGTGTGTTCAAATATTCACGACGCAGCCCACTCACATCTTTCAAACTACCCTTAGCTGAAGTAGAAAGCGTATCAAATGCCCGCACATAATCTTGTTTATTGATGGCCTCAATAAAGACCGAAGCGGCATTAGCTGCCAACAAGTTAGATGGCGGTGCAAGCGTTGCCCCGGGGGCTGGGGTTCTGGTTGTAGATGTAGGCTGAGATGATGTTGGGCTACATGCGACAAGAACAACCGCCGTCAAGATAAGAAGTTGTCGTCTCACAACATACATTCTAAATGAATTACGAATTACGAATTACGAATTTGAGCCTTGAGCCTTGAGCCTTGAGCCATGAGCCTTGAGCCTTGAGCCTTGAATTGTAGCAACGGCTTATAAACTATAAATCAAGGCTCATGGCTCATAGCTCAAGGCTCAAGGCTCATGGCTCATAGCTCAAGGCTCATAGCTCATTTGCGCACAAAAGAAAGGTAAGTTTTAAATATAGATGATGGGGCCCCGATGCTGAGTGTATAAGCATCAGCGCTACAAATACGGGGAGCTTCAGAGGTTACTTTTTGATTGGTAATGATGGCAGTTAATTTAACACAGGCAGAAGGGTCAACATTTGGCACTGCGCCCGATTTTTTACCGCTAACGACCTGAGACGGCGTAAGCACATTGAGGGCGCTACCTGTATCGCAAACCACACTAAAACGCATCTCGCCTGTAGTTGAATTATTTTGCAATGTCACAGCGTAAGGTGCTATATTCAAGGGCAAATCCACCCAATTCATCGCATAATGATTCTCAACAGTGCCATTATATGAGCCATCCAAAGCCGAAATTGTGCCATTTACAGCGCTGCCCGAACTAATTTTGGCTGCGCCTTTTTGTTGCACATAATTATTTGCCTCGCTAAAACAATAGGGGTAAACATAATTACCGCCACACGGCTTGGTAAAACGCAACGTAATTGCCGCATCATGATAGGCATTTGCCAAAGTGGTGCCTTTGTTGACAAACCCTTGGTTAAAAGCAGTTAAACGCCCACCCTGCCCTTGACTCAATACCGTCATAAAATCTTGCAAAACTTGCTCGGCTCCGTTAGCAACGCCTGTGCCAAAACGCTCAGTCATAGCCCGCATCACCACCCAATATTTGTATGGCGAATCATCATAAGCCCCCAAACAAATATCTAGTTTGGGCCACAAATAATTGTAATTATCATTGGCCTCATTCATGACCTCATCTTCCATCATAGTTGCCATCGATTCAGCAAAAGTCAAACCAGCATTCCCATTCAAGTCACTATCGATGCCAACACCATAATGAACAACATGCACAAATTCATGCGCTGTTGTAGCATTTAAGGCTTGCAATGCAGGTGTCGGGTCAAATTTTGAAAAGTCGCGATTAAGCACAAGACATGCCGCCTCAGCATCCGTTTCGCGCCAAGCCGTATTGGGATTGTCACCCACGCGCCCGGCATGAGTGCCAAAATATGAGGTCAACCCATACAAGCCTTGCTGTTTCGCCAAATCAATCCGCACATGAATACGGTTGCCAGCCGCTGGTGCGGTTGCCACCGGAGGTTGGGGCCAACCAAATTTCACCACCTCGGTATCCCAAGCCCGTTCGAGTGATGTTGCATAATCGTTAATCGTCAAACCACCGCCAATGGTGCTGTATTGAATATGAAAGTGGGGGCTGTCAAATTCATTCGTCAATGCACTGGTGTAATCATTGCAAAACCCATTCAGCAATTGCTCAATCCGCATATAAACATCGGTCGAAGCCAGCATTTGCCGCGATGGATCTGCGGCGGCCCATTTAAGTTGAGCCTGTGTTGTTTGGCGCAAACGTGCCAAATGCGCTGTGCCATGCCATGTCGCTGTGCTAATATATTCGCTCGGCAAACGGTCATCCCCTCGTAATGCAAACGCCAAATACAAATCTGCCGTCGCCGCATCAATCCGCCCCATCGCCACCGCCTGTTGCAAACGGGCCGGGGTCGCATCGGGGCTATCCATCCATACAGGCACACGCGCTGGTTTTAGACTGCTCAAAGCAGGCACAATGATCTGACCAGATATCTCTTGAGCATCAGTTGAGTTCACTGTCTGCGAAACAGGCTGTTGCGCCAACTGCAATGCCGAAGCAGAAGCACTGAAACACAATGACAAAAAAACAACCGCGATAGAAGTATGATGATGTTTCGACACAGAAATATTATAATCCTTGCGTGATCTCCGATTTATCCACCCAGGTACGCGCCCTACCGAGCATTAGTCAATTATTACCCCAAGCCCAACAGTTCGTTGCAAGCGAGGGTCACGACCGCACCGTTAAGGCATTGCGTCAGGCCTTAGACGAAGCCCGCATCGCCATTCGCGCTGGTCTACCCGCCCCATCTAACAGCGAATTACTAAGCGTTGCAGCCAATCATTTGCTGGCTTCACAACTCGCCTTACACGCCCCCACCGCCATCAATGCCACTGGTGTCATTATTCATACCAATTTGGGGCGTGCCCCATTAAGCCTAAATGCCCAACGCGCCATGTTGGCCGCCATGAACGACTATTCGCCACTCGAATTTGATTTAGAAAACGGTGAACGTGGCAAACGTGGCGATTTGGTGCAAAAGCTGTTGTGCGAAATCACCGGGGCCGAAGCCGCACTGGTGGTGAATAATTGTGCCTTAGCCACTGTGCTTATGTTAAGCACGCTCGCCAAGGGCAAAGGCGTGGTCATTGCGCGTGGGCAATTGGTCGAAATCGGTGGCGGGTTTCGCGTGCCCGACATCATGCTACAAAGCGGGGCACATTTGGTCGAGGTCGGCACAACCAACAAAGTGCGGCGCAGCGATTACGAAACACCCATTACATCACCAGCAGTGGGTGCGCCAAGCATCGGGGCGATTTTACGGGTGCATCCTTCTAACTTTAAAATGATCGGGTTTACGCAAGAGGTGGGGGTTGATGAGTTGGTAGCTGCCGCGAAGTGCGGCAATAACATCTATGTGCTCGATGATTTAGGCAGCGGCGCACTCATCGACACCAGCCAATTTGGGCTAAGCCGTGAGCCAATGGTACAAGACAGCGTGCGGGCTGGGGTGGCAGTGACAGCCTTTAGTGGTGATAAATTGCTGGGCGGGCCACAAGCTGGCATCATGCTTGGCAGCCGCGATGCCATTGAGCGCTGCCGCAAAAATCCAATGGCCCGTGCCTTTCGGGCCGACAAGCTCACCTTAGCTGGTTTGGGGGCCACATTAATGGCTTATGTGCGGGGCACAGCCAATAGCGAAATTCCAGTCATTCGCATGATGGCAACGCCGCTGTCCGAAATTGAAGCGCGTGCCAAACAATGCCTTAACGCTATCGCCCCTTGGTGCCAAGCCAATGGCATCGAAACCACGCTCATTCATGGCGAATCAACCATCGGCGGCGGCAGTATGCCGGGCGAGACTTTGCCCACTTGCCTAATTGCGCTAAATTGTGACAAACCATCAGCCTTGATGACACAATTACGCAGCCGCGCCACACCCATTATTGCGCGGTTGCGGGCTGGTCAGGTGCTCATCGACCTGCGCACCGTGTTAGATGATGCGCGATTGGTTGAATCGCTGATAGCGTCGTAAAAAGGATTTCGCCAGTATCACTATCTCTCCCAGCTTTGCTGGGAGAGATAGTGATACTGGCATTTTTCAAATCTCGTCCTTCTTGACATATTCGCCTTTTAGGCAAACATATTCAACAACAAAGTAGGCAGCAAACCTAAGGCAACAACAGCGACCGAAGCCAATGTCATCATCACCAATGACGGCCTGCTGACGCAATATTGTGCATTATTCGCGGCTACGGTGGCATCTTCTTTCATAAACATGTGCACAATAACGCGCAGATAATAAAAAGCCGAAATAACACTGGTAATAACCCCCAACAACGCCAACCAGTTTAAACCCGACGATACAGCCGATTGAAACAGCAAATATTTGCCAGTAAAACCCGCCGTTAATGGCATGCCCATTAATGAAAACAATGCCAGCGCCATAACCCACGCCAAAGCTGGGTTGCGTTTTGCCAAACCCGTGTAGCGCTCTAAACCATGATCTTCATCACGATTCATAGAGCCAACTTCGCTTAACACACCAAATGCGGCCAAACTGGTGGCGGCATAAGTTGCCAAATAGAAAATGACCGCATTGGCGCTTTGCCCAATATTGGCAACCGAAGCAATACCCGCCAATAAATAACCAGCATGAGCGATACTCGAATAAGCCAACATGCGTTTTACACTGCGTTGGGCCAGCGCAAACAAATTGCCAAAAATCATGGTCAAAGCCGCTAAAATGGCAATTGCGCTGACCAAACTGCCCACAAATGCACCCGGCCCTAACAAAAACACCCGCATCAAAGCCGCAAACCCAGCAGCCTTGGTCGCAGTTGTCATGAATGCGGTCACAGTCGTTGGCGCACCGTCATAAACATCGGGGGTCCACATATGAAAGGGAACCGCCGCAACCTTAAAACCCAAGCCAACCAACATTAGCCCTGCGCCAATCACCAGCAACAAGGGGGCTTGCCCGCGCTCAACTTGCTTGAGCATAGTGGCAACATCTAAAGTGCCGGTTGCGCCATACATCAAAGCAATACCATACACCAAAAAGCCAGAGGCAAACGCGCCAAGCAAGAAATATTTTAATGATGATTCTTCGCTATCGAGTCGTGGGCGGGCCACCCCACACAACACATATAGGGGAATAGAGAACATTTCGAGCGCAACAAAAATAGTCACCAAATTAGCAGCATGGGCCATCAACATCATGCCGCCAATCGAAAACAGCGTCAGCACAAAAAATTCGCCGCGCATAATTTGATGCACCCGGTTATAGCGCAGGGTTAATAGAAAAACCCCGATACCGATCAGCGCAAAAACAATGTCTAACAAAGCCGCATAACGATCGGTTAAGATCATATTTGAAAAGCCATACAAAACATCACTGGTGCGGTTGAAATAGAGTAGCACCACTGCGGCAATAAGTGCATCGACGAGCAGAAACATGGCTGTCCACGCTACGGTCTCTTTGCGGTCATCAGCAATCTTTAAATCGACCAAAAGCAACACAGTCGCCCCTAAAAATACAATAAGCGGTGGCAAAATAAGCATTAGATCTTGCATAATTATTACAACCTCGTAT
>CAZLOF010000127.1:0-10042 GCA_964560745.1 uncultured Thermoflexus sp. | reverse complement strand
TCGTAATTGTTTAGATTTGCAGGGCTTCGGCGTTTAAGATGCTGCCGCCAGCCGCGCCGCGAATGGTATTGTGCGCTAGCGTCATAAATTTTACGCCGGTGTTGCCAAACAGTGGCTCGGCACGCACCCGCCCCACAATACAGCTCATGCCGTTGCCGGTCATGCGGTCGCGGCGGGGTTGGGGGCGGTCGGCTTCATCACGCACCACAATGGCTTGGGTGGGGGCGCTGGGCAGCCCGACTAATTCTTTGCGCTGAAATTCGCGCATCACGCGCTCACATTCTTCTGGCGTGGCTGGTGTTTCTAATTCAACTGACATGGTCACCATGTGCGAGTCGATGATGGCAACGCGGTTGCAGTGGGCGCTGATGGCGATATCGGCATCGGCAATATGATCCTCTTTTAGTGTGCCGAGTAATTTACGGGCTTCTTGGTTTAGTTTTTCTTCTTCGTTTTTAATAAATGGCAACACATTGTCGATAATATCGAGTGAAGGCACGCCCGGGTAGCCTGCGCCACTGACTGCTTGCATCGAAACACTAAATACACGTTTGACCCCAAAGGCATCATACAGTGGGCGCAACGACATGGCTGGGCCGCTGACGGTGCAATTGGTGTTGCAAATGATGCCGCCGCTCCAGCCACGTGCGCGTTGTTGGTGCTTGAGCAAACCGAGATGATCGACATTGACCTCGGGTATGACCAATGGCACATCGCTTGTCATGCGATAACACGAGGCATTTGAGAAAACCAAGACCCCCGCCGCCGCAAAGGCTGGCTCGACCTCTTTGGCGTTTTCATTGGGTAGGGCGCTAAAGGCATATCGAAATTGTTGTGAATTGAGGGCGTTGGTGTGGGTTGGCAATAACACCATTTTTCGCACTGCTTCAGGAATATCGCTGTCGAGAATCCAGTGGGCGGCTTCGGCATAAGTTTTGCCTTCGCTGCGATCTGAGGCCGTCAGGGCCACAATCTCAAAAAATGGGTGGTTGTTGAGCAATTGGATAAAACGTTGCCCAACCGCGCCTGTAGCGCCTAACACCGCTACGGGTATTTTAGATTTAGATGTAATCATGATAAAAGATGTAATACAAAAAAACAGGCCTTCTCGATTTGAGAAGGCCTGTTTGTAAACAGATTGTGTAATGACCCGCCCTAAACCGATATGCTAAACGCACCACTGATAGTGGTGGTGGTAGTCATGGTGGTTGTTGCGGTCAACATTATGGCGTTAATTTTAGCATAGAGCCGATTTTGAGTTGATGAAAGGTTTTGCCGATTTTAGGATCGATCTTGAAATCGGCCCTTTATTTTTTATTTTGCGTTTATGATTATGGTCAGTGTCAGATTTGGCTCAACCCCTTGTTACCGTTGTTACTATTGCTTATAACGCCAAAGCCTATATCGAAGAAACGCTTAATTCGGTGTTGGGGCAACAATATGCCCATTTGGAATACGTGGTGATTGATGGCGGATCGACCGATGGCACGGTTGAAATTTTGCAACGTTATGCGCCCCATTTGGCCTATTGGGTGAGCGAACCCGATCGCGGGATTAGTGATGCATTTAATAAAGGGGTGGCGGCATCTACGGGCGAATGGATTAATTTTATGAATGCGGGCGATTTGTTTGAATCGCCTGAGAGTGTCGCCGGTGCTATGACCCAAGCCGACAAGCCACAACTCGATCTTATTTATGGACAATGCCGATTTATGACCGATGAGGGTATGTTGTTGCCGGGTACAACTGGTGCGCCATTTTCGGCGCGGCGTTTGCGTATGAAAATGTTTATTCCACATCAATCGACTTTTCACCGTCGGCGTTTATTTGGGCAATATGGCGGCTATTCAAGCGACTATAAAGCGGCGATGGATTATGAATTTTTGTTGCGGGTTCAGAATTTGCAGGCTTGTTATGTGAATACGCCTTTGGCTCGGATGCGCGTCGGCGGGGTAAGCCAAAATAATGAGCCGCGCACCTTTGCCGAATATCGCCGTGCCCAGCGCCAACACGGTATTGGCTGGCTTGAATCACAGGCTTACTATCGCTATTTTATGACAAAATTGCGTTTGCGAGATTGGGCACAGCGTGCAAAATTACACACTATACTTACAAAAATTCGCCCAATTAACCCGTAATCGTATTTTTTTAATAATATAGATGCAATGTAAAAGACGTAACGCTGAAATCACCATCTCGCTCCCTCCACGGGGGTAGCGAGATAGTGATTTCAGCAAAACCAGTTTTATCTCTTATTTTTTTGATTCATGTCAAAATTTTTACTTCGCACCATCCAAGTTACAGCAATTATTCTATTTTGGATGTTACTTTATTTCAATTTAGACGAAATGACCTTTGATTTAACCGGCTATCAAGGTGGACAAATAACCCCAAGTGGGCAAAAATCTTTAAACATTGAAGACAAAATTATGTATGAAGAGTTGTTTTTATTTCGCCCATATTGGTATAAGGTGACAGATAATTTGACGGGGGAGCGGCGTTTTGTGCTCAGGTTATACATCGAATTTCTAAAAGACGCCGGGCTGGTCATTATTACCCTCGCCGCATTTTTACGAAATTTGAGTTTGCGGCGTGTTCAGAAGGGTGTTTTTCTGTTTTTGCCCCTTGTTGCCATCAGTGCTTATTCGGCAGTGATGAACCAAATAAACTACCCAAATGCCGAAATATCGCGCAATTTTTTGATCGCTGGGGTGCGTTGGTTTTTGCCAATGATTGCCGCGGCGATGCTGATTGGAAATATTAGCAAACGTTATATGCAATTTTTTGCGCAGTTGGTTGTTTGTGTCTTTTTATTGCATTTTTGGCTGCAAATAGTCGAGCTTTTTTTCTCGCAAAACCTATACGGCACAGGTTTATGGGGGCTGGCCAGCCGCGTACGTGGTTTGATCAATTTGCCAACACCGGCAGGCTTTTTTGCATGTTTTGCCGGCTTTTTGGCTTATTTTCATCTGTCTTCATCTCGGGTGCGCACATTTACCTTATGGGCTTCGTTGTTTAGCGCATTGTTATCGGGCGCGGGTGCTGCCATTTTTGTATGGATTGCGGCTGCGATTGTTTTGTCGTTTAATGGTCGATACCTTATTGCTAAATTGGTGATATTGCCAGCGTTAGCCGTTCCAGCTTTTTATAGTTTGGGGTCTATTACCGGGCGGGGCAATAATATTTATGATTCGATTTATATTCGTTATGGGCATTTTATTCAAACGTTTACAAGCGTGAAATGGGTCGAGACGAATTTTGGGATTGCAACCAATGCGGCTCAAATTCTTGTGGCATCTTATGCGCGTATTCCAGACTCAACTTATATTAGTTTTGGCTTTAATTTGGGTTTGCTTGGGATTGCGGGTTTAATGCTGATTTTGATCGGCTTGTTAGTGGTGGGGTTTCGCCGACGCACACTCGAAGCGTTTATTTTCGTGATCATCTTTATTGTGTTTGGTTTTGGCATTAATTTAACCGAGTCTTTTCCAAATAACCTATTGATTGCCATTTGGTTGGGTTACTTTTTAAACCAAGATCGTATTTTCTTAACAAATAATGACAATTTAAAAAGACGTAATACCGAAATTACTATGCCTCCAACCTCTACGAAGCTAAAGACGTAGGGATTTCGGCAAAATCGGTTTTATCCCTTATTTTTAATGCCCTACCAATGGATTAAGCTTAGACTTGTTAAGGCATGAAGAAAAAACTAGCTTTTGCTTTAGGGGGCGGCGGGGCACGCGGCGCATTACAAGCGGGGGCATTGCGTGCCTTATTACAAGCCAACATTCAGCCAGATCTTTTGGTGGGCACTTCGATTGGTTCGGTAAATGCCATTTTTATGGCAATGCATGGTTTTAGCCCGCAAATGCTAGATAAATTAGATGAAGCATGGCGCATCGTCGCTAAAGCCAATCTTTTCCCTGCCAGCACGGCTTGGCTCACAACCCAAATGCTGCTTAATTATGTTGGGGTTTATCCCTATAGTGGCATCAAAGATTACTTTGTTGCACAAGGGATTCGCCCAGACCTGCGTTTTGGCGATTTGCCCCATGCCCCTGTTATTTTAGTAAGCACCGATTTAAACGGACGTAAACCTGTTTATTATGGCAATGATCCACAAGATTTGGTGTTGGATGGCTTAATCGCTTCGGCGGCGCTGCCGCCTTGGGTGTCGCCAATCGACTCAGGCGGGCGTATGTTGGTAGATGGTGGCATGATTAGCAATTTGCCAATTGAGCCAGCGCTTGCCTATGGGGCCACTGAGATTATTGCAATGGGGCTTTCGAACCCGAATGAAGTTTCTGAAACCACGAGTGGTATTGGCAACACGTGGACAAAATTTTTAAACACAATCGAAGCTCGCCAAATTGAATTGGAGTTGGCTTTAGCCCATGCACGAAATGTGCCAGTTCATATTATTGATTTAAAAACGCTTGTGCCTGTGCCTGCTTACGACTTTAGCCAGACCCAATTTTTATTGCAAGACGGCTATCGTCAAACAAAATGGGCACTTGATTCAGGGCTATTGGCTCAATTAGGTCAATCTGATACTTGGCTCTCGCGATTGCAAAAGATATTACAACGTCCCCAAAAACAGAGAGACAAAAATGAATAAACCAAATATCAACCCCGATACCACCCTATTTTCGGCCCAAACCAGTTGGGTCAGCGAAAAAGAAGCCGAATATTTATATGGGGTTTTGGCTTCGGGTGAACTTGATGCGGCTAAAAAAGCCTTATTTGAGCAATTAAGCAATGAAGCGCAAAATCAGGCGGCGGTATGGGCGGCATCAATAGACCAGTTAAAGGGTGTTGTGCCCCAAACATTTACGCCATCGCCGCGCACAAAACTGGTTGCAATGTTGATTCGGCGCTTGGGTGTGCGCCCATTGTTGCCGGTATTGGCGGCGATGAAAGTGCGCGGTCTTTCGGCTTATCGTAGTGCAACACCGGGGCATGAGATGCCGGTTGCGATTACGCCCGAAAATAGTCGACATCGCGGCGTAGACAGCGGCGGCTCATTGCGGGCGGCTGTCTTTGGGGTGAATGATGGCTTGGTGTCGAATCTTAGCCTTATTTTGGGGGTGGCAGGGGCTGCATCAGAGCCACAAACGATTGTTTTGGCGGGTATTGCTGGCTTATTGGCTGGGGCTTTTTCAATGGCCGCCGGTGAATATATTTCAATTCGTTCACAGCGCGAGATGTTTGAATATCAAATTGGGTTGGAGCGTGAAGAACTGGCGCTTTACCCGGCCCAAGAAGCCGAAGAGCTGGCGTTGATTTATCAGGCGCGGGGTGTGCCATTAGCTGCGGCCCGCTCACTTACTGCCAAATTGTTAGAAAACCCTGCACATGCACTCGATACCTTGGCCCGTGAAGAATTAGGCTTAAACCCAGACGAACTTGGCTCACCGTGGGGCGCGGCGTTTTCGTCATTTTTGGCATTTACAGTGGGTGGCATTGTGCCGTTATTACCCTTATTGTTTGCCAGTAAAGATTGGGCAGTGCCACTTTCGGCGGTGTTTGGGGTATTGGGCTTGTTTGTGGTGGGGGCTGCCCTAAGCCTCTTTACTGGGCGGCAGGCCTTGCGCAGTGGTTTACGAATGGTGATGATTGGGGGCGGGGCGGCCTTGGTTACGTTTTTCGTTGGCAAATTGATGGGTGTGAGCTTGAGCTAATGCGGCATTGACCAGCCCACCCATGTTAGCCCCAAAATAGCCATGATGCTAGGGCCAACAAACCAAAAGAGATATGGGATGTAAGGGGCAAAGCTGTTTTCACGCGGGTCATACATGCTTTGCCCAAAGACCAAATAGGCGATCAATACAATCAAAATAGCCACCAATAGGCCAATCAATGTTGTGCCGCGCCGAGATAAGCGGGCGCGAAACGGAATGACCGCTGCGCCAATGATGCTGCCACCCACTGCCCCGATGATGGCGCTGGGGATGATGCCCAAAACAATCGCAAATGGCCACGCACATAATGCAAACACGCCCGCCCCAATCATGGCATCAAATGTTTTGCCAACTGGGATATTGTTGATCATGAGTAACAGACCTGCGGCTGGGATAGCAAGCGCGGTATAGGCAATGGCGAGTACGCCGCCAGCCATTGCCCCACGTAAGGCACTATGGGCGATCAATTTTAACGATGACATGCTCAAATAGTTATAACATAAATTACTCGTCATAAATCGGGTTTCTGCAAGAAACCCGATTTCTACATAAGTCCCTTGAGCAATTGTCGGTAGCCCCAGCTATTTAAGTGCAGACCATCAAACGTAAAACGGGCATCTAAAATGCCATCGGGCGTAGCGAGGTTGATCTGATGATCGACAAATTGCACATTCAGTGTCAATGCAAGTGACCGAATTTGGGCATTGACCGTCTGAATGTGTCGGTTTAAGGCATCGGTCATGCGCGGGCTGCCAGTGACTTGGCGATACATGGGTGGGTTAACGGGCAGAATACCGGCAATAATGATTTGTGTTTTGGGCGATTCACGCCGAATTTGTTCGATAATGGCGCGATATTGGCTAACAAGATAGGCGGCATCACGACCATCATGCAATAAGTCGTTAATGCCAACCAAAATATGAACATGGCGCGGTTGATGACGGGTAATTTCGGCTAATCGCGCCTTAACCCCAGCGATCCGGTCGCCACTGATACCGCGATTGAGCCATTGCGGGTCAAGCTCAGTCCACGTATTTTCTTCGGTGATGGAATCACCAACGAAAATGACGCAATTGGGGCAAATGGGGCTGGCCTCAAACACGCTGACGCGCCCGCGATAATGAGCGTTATCGGCATAAGTTTGCCCCCGCCCTAAATTCATCACCCAGCCCAGCCCCCCAAGTGTGACAAACAGCCAGACCGCCGCCGCAAACCCAATAAGATTGAGGCTGAGTGAGAATAAGAGAAATCGAGAATGACGCATTAGCCTTTGCAATAAGCGGTTAATTGGTCGAGCGGCACAATCTCACGGGCCGCGTTATCGCGGTGCTTAACCTCGGCCCCGCCAGCCGCTAACGATTTGCTGCTGATGGTGACGCGCACCGGTAGCCCGATGAGGTCGGCATTGGTGAATTTAACCCCGGGCGATTCAACGCGATCATCAAACAACACCTCAACCCCCGCCGACTGCAATGACTGATAGGCCACCTCGGCAGCGGTATTTACGGCGACATCTTTGCCGCCCAACGCCACCAAATGTACCTGATAAGGTGCAACGGCGGCAGGCCAGCACAAGCCAAATTCATCGTGATGCGCCTCGGCGATGCAAGCCAATAATCGCCCAACCCCGATGCCATAAGACCCCATGACGACGGGGCGCGGCACGCCATCTTCACCCAACACGGTTGCGCCCATCGCTTGGCTATATTTGGTGCCCAATTTAAAGATGTTGCCCACCTCGACCCCGCGTGAGCTGTGTAACGCTGTGCCACAATTTATACAGCCATCACCGTCATTGGCGGCGGCAATATCGGCCACAATTTTGGCGGTGTAGTCGCGCCCATAATTGGTGTTGATGAAATGATACCCAGCCTCATTGGCCCCCGACACTAAATTGGGTGAGTTGGGGATGGCATCGTCAACCACGACCAATACATTTTTTAAGCCAATGGGTGATGCATAGCCCGGCTCGGCCCCAACTGCGCGAATTTCGGCTTCGGTGGCCGGTCGCAACCCGCCTGCGCCGATGGCATTGCCCAGTTTGGTTTCATTTACAGCCATATCGCCGCGAATTACCGCAAAGACAAATTGTTCTTTGCCATTGAGTGTTGCCATAAAAAATACGGCTTTGGCTGTTTGGGCCGTTGGCACATTTAACAAATTGGCGAGTGCTTCAATGGTTTTGGTTTCAGGGGTTGCCACTTTTTGCATGGCTTGCATGGCTTGGGTGGCAGCGGCAGGCTTGGTGAATTGGGCCACTTGACGGTTGGCGGCATAACCACATGTGTCACACAAAACCAGCGTGTCTTCGCCGATGTCGGTGAGAAACATATATTCGTGTGCGCCTTGGCCGCCCATCATGCCAACATCTGAGCCAACGGCGATAACCGGCAGGCCGCAGCGCTGAAAAATGCGAAAATAAGCATCATAATGGGCTTGATACTGCTTGTTTAGTCCGGCTTCATCGATGTCTAAGCTATACGAATCCTTCATCGTAAATTCGCGCACGCTAATGAGGCCAGCGCGTGGGCGCGGGTCGTCACGAAATTTGGTTTGTAGGTGATAGACCATTTGCGGCAATTGACGATACGATTTAAGCTCGCTGGCGCACAAAGTGGCGACAATTTCTTCGTGGGTCATGGCTAACACCATATCGCGGTCGCGGCGATCTTTAAAGCGCACCATTTCTTTGTCGATGCTGTCCCAGCGCCCCGATTGTTTCCAAATTTCGGCGGGATGCACCACCGGCATGAGCAATTCTTGCCCACCGATGGCGTTCATTTCTTCACGGATGATATTTTCGATCTTGCGCACGGCCCGTAACCCTAGTGGTAATAGTGAATAGAGACCAACGCCTAATTGCCGAATGAACCCGGCGCGTAAGAGCAATTGTTGGCTGATGGCATCGGTGCCGGTGGGGGCATCACGCAAGGTGCTGCTAAATTGTTTTGAGAGTTTCATGTGTTTTGAGGGGTGATATTAACCTAGGTTAATTGTATCTGTTGTCATTGTGTCAACAATTTATTAACAATGTGGGCTTGACGGTTTGGTAGCTTCTCTTTAATATCACACCTTGTCAAATAAATCGATTTCACTATTTAAATTAAAGGAGAATATTATTTCATGTTTGTCGCATCGCTATTGGGTTTGCGCGAAGGTCTTGAGGCTGCATTGGTTGTTGGCATTGTGTTTGGTTATTTGCGCAAAACTGGGCAAATGCAACATGGGCGCTATGCATGGGCAGGCGTAATAACGGCAATTATTATGAGCGCCGCGCTTGCTATTGGTATTACGGCAATTGGGGCTGAATTAGAAGGAACCGCCGAGCAAATTTTTGAGGGCAGCACCATGTTATTGGCCGTGATCGTATTGACATGGATGATTTTTTGGATGCGTAATCAAGCCCGATTTGTCAAAGGCGAATTGGAAGGCAAAATGCAAAAGGCCTTGAAAGGTGGAGCGGGTTGGGGCTTGTTTGCCATTTCATTTTTGTCTGTCTTTCGTGAAGGGGTTGAAACCGCATTATTGCTTGGGGCAGCGGCATTTCAGGGCAGCGGCATGGCGACTTTTGTTGGGGCTGTGCTCGGTTTAATTGTGGCCGCCATCATTGGTTATCTCATTTATGCCTCGACTGTGCGGCTTAATTTGCGGGTATTCTTTAATATCACGAGTATTTTGTTATTGGTTTTTGCTGCTGGGTTATTTGCTCATGCCGTTCATGAATTTCAAGAAGTTGGCCTTTTGCCAACCCTCATTGACCCAGTTTGGGATGTTAGTGCAATATTGAGTAAGGATTCAATCGTCGGACAGTTTTTGCGAACTTTGGTTGGCTATAGCCCTGCGCCCTCGTTATTCGAGGTCATCAGCTATATCGGCTATTGGGTTGCAATTTTGTTAGGCATGCGTTGGCATACCATGCGCCCTCAGCGTGCGATGGTAGCATAGGCACACATGCGTCCTACCAATATTACTGCCAATAAAACTCGTGCCATCCTTAGCATTACTTGGAACGATGGTCGTGTAGTTGACTATCCGTTTTATCGATTGGCTGCGGCCTGCCGTTGTGCTACTTGTAACGATGACCGTGCCCGATTAGCGGCTGAGGGCAAACCATTTGTGCCAAAGTCGGCTATTTTAGATGCAATTGAGCCAATTGGTAGCTATGGCATAAGTATCTTGTGGAAAGATGGTTGCCGATATGGCATTTATACATGGGATTCATTGGCTGCGATGGAAACTAATGAATGAAAATGCAAACAACCCGACTTTTGGTCGGGTTGTTTGCAAACAAGAGGAAGAAGAAGAAGAAAATCCTAAAAGGATGCAATTTTTAAATTAACGAATTGTTACAGTTAAAC
>CAZLOF010000126.1:0-10067 GCA_964560745.1 uncultured Thermoflexus sp. | reverse complement strand
TTTCAACTCTCAACTCTCAACTCTCAACTCTCAACTCTTAACTCTCAACTTTTTCTAAAATGACAACCCTAAATTTTGCCCTGATAGGGGCTGGTTCGATTGGCAAAATGCATGCCAAACATATGGCGCGTCACATTGATGGCTCAAAATTGGCTGCCATTGCGGATGTATATGCCGATGGGGCGCGGGCATGTGCCGAACAGCACGGCGTGCCCCGTTGGACCACCGATTACCGCGAATTGTTGGCCGACCCCAGTATTGATGCGGTGATGGTGTGTAGCGCCACCGCCACCCATGCCGATATTGTCGAGGCGGCGGCCAAGGCTGGTAAACACATTTTTTGCGAGAAACCCATCGCCAAGACCCTCGCCGATGCTGACCGTGCGCTAAACGCTGTGCAAAACGCTGGGGTTCAGTTTCAAATTGGCTTTCAGCGGCGTTTCGACCCGCATTTTGCGCGGGTTAAAAATGCCATTTTAAATGGCGAGATCGGCAAGCCACATCTTGCGCATTTGGTTAGCCGCGACCCGGGGCCGCCGGGTGTAGGGCCAATTGGTTTGGGCGGCGGCATTTGGTTCGATATGAGTATTCATGATTTTGATGTAGCGCGTTGGTTAATGGCGTGTGAGCCGGTGTCGATTTATACCCAAGCCGATGTGCTGATTGCGCCCGGGCTTGAGCAATATGGCGAGGTGGATGTGGCGGTGATGGTGCTGCGTTTTGAGAATGGCGCGATTGTCACGATTGATAATCACTGCGATTCGGCCTATGGCTATGACCAACGGGTTGAGGTGATTGGCAGTGCGGGGGCCATTAGCATCGGCAACCAAGCCAACGACAATGCCATTTTGAGCAATGCCAATGGGTTACACGCCGCCAAACCCTTGCCCTATTTCTTAGAGCGTTACGATGCGGTTTATTGTCACGAAGTGCAAGTTTTTGTCGATTGTATTCGTCATAACACCCCCACGCCGGTTGGTCTGCGTGATGCGCGTATGTCGGTCATCATGGCATTGGCGGCGCGTCAAAGCCATATCGAGAAGCGTGTTGTAGCGATTGGTTAAGCAACGCTGGTTGGGGGGGTGGCAGAGATGACGACGCTCCAACCAGCGCTTCGTTCTCCTTGATATCTGCGGCATAATTGACCCCATGCGTGTCAACATCATCCTCAATGGACAACCTAAAGAACTTATATGCGAAGCCGATGAACGACTAATGACGGCGTTACGGCGCAGTGGCATGTGGAGCGTAAAACATGGCTGCGAAACTGGTGAATGTGGAGCCTGTAGTGTATTGGTAAATGGCAAATTGATGCCAACTTGTATTATGCTAGCTGGGCAGGCCGAGGGCAAACACATTGTCACGGTCGAATCGTTAGATGAAGGCCCGGCCAAACCCCTACACCCCATTCAACAATGTTTTGCCGAAACTGGCGCTATTCAATGTGGCTATTGCACCCCCGCGATGGTGTTAGCCACCAAACAATTACTCGACAAAACCGCCAGCCCGAGCGAGGCCGAATGCCGCGAGGCGATTAGCGGCGTTTTGTGCCGCTGCACGGGCTATGTAAAACCAGTTGAAGCCATGTTGCGGGCGGCTGCCAAGGCTCGCGGCGAAGCCGTTGACCCAATTGACCCGCGTGAAGGGGGCACGGCCTTTGAGTCAGTGTTTGGGCCATTACGTAAATCGGCAGATTCTGACCCGTCTGATGATTTGGGTGACGAGCACAATGGTAACACCCAAACCCGCACCCAAACTAAAATTAAGCCAATTACGCTAACCGAAACTCAATCGCCCACCGATGTGGTAGGTCGCCCCGAGATGAAGGTGGACGCGGTGAAATTGGCGAAGGGCAAACCTGTGTTTGCCGATGATGTGAACCTGCCGGGCATTTTGCACGCCGCCATGTTGACCAGCCCACATGCCCATGCCCGTATTAAGTCGATTGACACCAGCAAAGCCAAGGCCCTGAAGGGCGTTCATGCAGTGCTGTGCTACAAAGATGTTAAGCGTGTGATTTATGCCAGTGGCGGGCAAAGTTACCCCAACCCCCCACCTTGGGATCAGGTATCGCTGGATAGTAAGGTGCGGCATGTAGGCGACCGGGTAGCCGTGGTAGCCGCCGAAACGCCCGAAATTGCGCGGGCGGCGCTCAAGTTGATTGAGGTGGAATATGACATTTTGCCCGCCATCTTTGACCCGCACGAAGCCATGCGCGAGGGCGCGGTGATGATTCACGATGAGCCAGATGCGATTAAGATTCATGATGCCAAACATAATGTGGCGGTGGAATTGCATGCTAAAGTGGGGGATGTAGAGGCGGCATTGGCGGCCTCTGACCGTGTATTTGAACATACCTATAACGTGCATCAGGTGCAGCAAGCTAGCATCGAGCCGCATATTGTGGTGACGTGGTGGGACGAGGATGAGCGTTTGGTCATTCGTACAGCTACTCAAGTGCCGTTTCATGTGCGGCGCATGGTTGCGCCATTACTCGGTTTGCCGGTCAAGAAAATTCGTGTGGTTAAACCGCGTATCGGCGGTGGTTTTGGCGGTAAACAAGAGATGTTGATCGAAGACTTGTGTGCACATCTCACCTTGGCGACAGGCCGACCTGTGCGTTTTGAATATACCCGCGAGCAAGAATTTACCAGTTCGCGTTCACGTCACCCAATGACGGTGACATTTAAGGCGGGGGTGATGAATGACGGCACACTCAAGGCGCTCGATTTGCATATTGTCTCGAACACGGGTGCGTATGGCACCCATGGCCTGACGGTTTGTAGCGTGGCGGGGATGCGTGGCTTGGCGACTTATCGTTGTCATGATTTGCGTTTTGTTGGCAAAATTGCCTATACCAATTTGCCCACGCCGGGCGCATTTCGTGGCTATGGTGCACCGCAATCTGAATTTGCGCTTGAATGTTTGATGGATGAAATTGCGGCGGCGATGGGCTGGGATGAAGTTGAGTTTCGTTTGAAGAATGCGCTAAAAGTGGGCGACCCAGTGCCGATTACGGGTGCGGTGGGTGAGGGCGAACATGAAGGCTCGCTGCAAATTATTAAGAGCACCGGCTTGGTGCAATGTATCGAGCAAGGCGCGGCAGCCATTGGCTGGGATCGCAAGCTGGATACGATGTGGACACAAGACCCCATTCGCCCACACGTGCGGCGTGGGCTTGGCATGGCGGTGTGTATGCATGGCACGGCCATTGCTGGCTTAGACATGGGCGCGGCCAGCGTGAAGATGAATGATGACGGTAGCTTTAATTTGTTGGTTGGTGCAACCGACCTCGGCACGGGCAGCGACACCGTGTTGGCCCAAATTGCCGCCGAAACCTTGGGTTGCCCGCTTAACGATGTCGTCATTTATTCGTCTGACACCGACTTCACGCCGTTTGACACCGGAGCGTATGCGTCATCGACCACCTTTATTTCGGGCGGGGCGGTGAAAAAGGCCGCTGAGCGGGTGCGTAATCAAATTTTTGAACGCGCTGCCAAGATGCTGAATATCAATTTAGAATTGAAAATTGAAAATGGGAAATTAGATGACAATTCTAAATTTCAGGGCTTTGTCTTGCGTGATCGGCGTGTGATTGCGCCCAATGGCGCGAGCGTGAATTTGGCTGAGGTGGCGCTTGACAGCTTGCACATGAATGATCAGCAGCAGATTATGGCGACGGCCTCGCATATGTCGCTTGAATCGCCGCCGCCATTTGCGGCCCAATATGCCGATATTGAAGTGGATACGCAAACCGGGCAGGTGACGGTGAAGAAGTTGGTGATGGCGGTCGATTGTGGCACGGCCATTAACCCACAAACGACGATGGGGCAGATTGAAGGCGGTTTGGCGCAGGCGCTGGGTTATGCCGTCAGCGAAGAGATGGCTTATGACGAGACAGGGCGGGTGATCAATACCAAGTTTGGCGATTATCGCATCTTCCAAGCCGATGAAATGCCCAAAATTGAGGCGATTTTGGTGCCGACCTATGAGCCAAGCGGGCCATTTGGCGCGAAAGCCGCCGCCGAAATTCCGCTTGATGGTGTTGCGCCAGCCGTCGCCAACGCCATTTGCCATGCCACCGGCGCTCGCATTCGCAGCTTGCCGTTTACGCCAGAGCGGGTGTGGCGGGCGTTGCAGAATTAATGGACTACAGCTTCGTATGCATTTGAGGACGCGCCTAAAAGATGAAGAGCCGATTTCACTATCCCTCCCCCAAGCGTAGCTTGGGGGAGGGATAGTGAAATCGGCGAAATCTTTTATCAACATATGTTATGAGCGAATATCAATATTATGAATTTGTAGCGCTTGACCGCCGCCTGACCGCTGCCGAGATGGCAGAATTACGGGCTTTGTCAACCCGTGCTGAAATCACGCCAACCAGCCTGACCAACGAATATCATTTTGGCAGTTTTAAAGGCTCGCCCGAAAAGCTAATGGAACGCTATTTTGATGCGCACGTATATGTGGCAAATTGGGGCACCAACTGTTTTATGTTGCGTTTGCCCCAAACGGTATGGAACAAAGAGGCCTGTGCTGATTATTTTGCCGGTGATTGGTTCGATTTTGATGAAGCTGGTAAGAATATTATTTTGAAGTGGGAATACAACGAAGAGGAGGGGTTCGTGGAGTTTGAAGGCGACCAAGGCTGGATGGCGAAGCTAACCCCCATTCGTGAAGAATTGGAGCGCGGCGATTATCGTGCCTTGTATTTAGGTTGGCTGATGGGCGTAAGCGCGGAAGAACTTGATCTGGATACGATTGAACCCCCGGTGCCGCCGAATTTAGGCGCATTGAGTATGGCCCAACGGCATTTGATTGAATTTTTGAATATTGATGAAGATGTGGTGGCGGCAGCGGCGCAGGCAAGCGTCAATCTTAAAGCGCCTGTGGCAAGCTCGGCCGGTGACATGGCGCGTTGGGTTAGGCAATTACCAGCCGCCCAAATGCAACATTATGTGCTAATGTTGTTGCAAGGCAATGCGCTAGAAGCTGAGCGTGAATTGCGCAAACAGTTTAATCTGGCCAACAAAAGCGGCGAGGCTGTTGTCAATGAGTCTGATCGCCGTGATGTCGCCACATTGCTTGCACTTGCTGACAAAATGCGTGAGAAGCGCTTGGCAAACGAAAAGCAAGCCCAACAACGTGCTGCAATAGAGGCGCAAAAAAAACGCAATGAATATCTGATTCAGGTTGCCAAAGATGCAACTGATTATTGGGACAAAGCCCAAGCAATGGCAAATCTTGGCAATGCCAGTGCCTATGCTGCCGCCGCTGCTGCGCTTAAAGATTTGTGGGATGCGCACAGATTGCAAGGCACAGAATCGCAATTTCGTCAGCAGCTTCGCTCGTTCCGTGAAATCCATTCGCGGCGACGTGCCTTGATGCAGCGGTTAGATGAGCAAAAGTTGGGGATTTAACCGTTTATCCCATCGGCTGCCGAATGATCGTCTTCCACTTGGCTGGGTCGGCTTTGCGAATGTCGCTGAGATAAATTTCGTGGTGTTTGCCGCGCAGTTGTGCCCCACAAGCCTGAATAAACTGGTGCACCTTCTCGATGGTTGGGCCTTCGGCTGAGAATGGGCCAATGTGCATGGTTTGGGCGGCTTTGCCTTCGCTAAACGCCTCGAAACGCACACGATCGAGCGCTGGTGACGGCTTTTTCTTTTTTTGCGTTGCCAATGCTTGCAAAAATAGCGCTTCGGTCACACAATCTGGCTGCATCATCAACATTGTCCAGCGCCAATTGCTTTTATCTTTGGTGCTAAATTGGGTCATATCGTCGGCCCACCACAGCCCTTCGAGCGGCATCACGCCATAGTCAATGGCTTGTGGCCCCTTTTTGAGCATAAATTTGAGTGTATACGACAACCCAAACAACGCTTCTACTGTCTCTTGATAGGCTTGCGAGGTGTTTGGGTCGCCTGTGCCGTCGATCATCAAATAATTCATGGTCGGCACATCGACCTCAAGCACTTTATTGGGTGGTGGCGCGTAAAGTGTTTTTAGCTGTTTTTTAAGATCAATTTTTGCCATGATTACCCGTAATTTTACATCTTCTCGAAAATTGTCGAGGTCAAAGTGATGTATACTTTTATACATCACTTGATGAAAATATGATGCACCGCACCCAAATTTACCTTCAAGATGACTTATATGAACAACTAAAGCGCCGCTCGTTGGCTTGGAATATAAGCATCTCTGAATTAATTCGCCGCTCGGTCGTAAAAGACCTGCTAAATACGCCAATTGATGAGGCCCGTTTATTTTTCGAACAACTTGTGCCGTTAGAAAGTTTTGCGGATGTTGAGCCTGAGTCTTTTGTACGTGAATTGCGTGACAAAAGCAGATTGCTGCGCGAGAAAAATGATTAATACACCAACCCAACTGTTGCTTGACACCGATATTATTATTCATTTATTGCGAAAAAACACCAAAACGGTTGCACAATTTCTTGATCTAAGGGCGCAAGAGGTTCTATTTTTATTGTCACCCATAGTTGTCGTCGAAATATACGCTGGGGCACTACGCCGCGAATATACACAGATTGAACTTTTTTTTAATTTGTGCTCGCGCCTAACCATTGATATCGATATTGCACGTAGCGCCGGTCAATATGCCAATCAATTTGGTAAAGCGTTTCAAGGTGTTTCGCTAGAGGATTATTTGATGGCGGCAACCGCAAAACACTATCGCTGCCCACTTTGGACTGGGAATTGCAAACATTATCCAATGGATGATATTGTTTTGTATGAAGGATGAGCGCTGCCAAAGCGCCGACATTATTTCTGACGCTTTGGCAAGTTCAAGATGATTTTTACAAGATCAATTGCGCTCAAGCAAAAAATTAAGCACATCTTGGGCTGAATAGCTGGTTTTGCCCGCCCGCACAAATTGCCCGACTGTCACCAAATCATCGCCAGCCGTGATAATGGGCTGCTCGAGATAGCCGCTTTTGCGCAATTGCGGAAAGCCAGCGGTAGCCAGTAAGTTATTGCATAAGCATGAGCGCCCGACCGTGTCTTCAATTTTGCCGCCTTTCTTGACATAATCGTCAACTGGCTCGGCGGCACAACGGTAGCCAACTGAATCCCCATCTTTTTTATAAACACTGCGTAAAAAACCGAGATCGCAGATGCGTGGTCGTTCGGCGTAGGCGGCTGGGTCAGACATCGTGCCTTCCATCAGCGCCACTTTAAATGGAAAACCGGTGGGTGAGGTCAGTGGGCTGGTGAATACTTCGGCTTCTTCGTCTAACACTTTGCGCAAAATCTTGGCTTTTAGTTTGGTTTCCATACCCGATTCATCGCACAAAGCAAAGGCTGAACCGACTTGAATGCCCGCCGCACCGGCTGCCAAGGCGGTCTTGAGTTGGCCGGGGTGACCATAGCCACCGGCTAACCAAAACGGCAAGCCAAATTGCTTCATCTTCTCCAAATCCACCACGTCTTTTTCGCCATAAATGGGTTCACCCTTTTCATTCAAGCGCACCGGCCCACGCGGGGGTGCATTGTGCCCACCGGCGGTTGGGCCTTCGATCACAAAACCATTGATTGCGCCTTCGCTGCGTTTTATCAAGGCTTGGGCCAAAATAACCGATGAAATAATGGGCAAAAATTGGGGGCGTTTAAGTGGCCCCACCAATTCGGCGATGCCCGGAAAAACTTGGTTGGGGTCAAAATGAATACGGATGTCATCGTCGGGTTTGGCCCCCAAGACATCTAAACGATATGAAACGGGTTGATGATTGGCGAGCTTGTCTAAAATGCCCGCTATTTGGGTGGGAATGCCTGCGCCCATGATAACGACATCGACCCCAGCCAACATGGCCCCATATAACGAGGCCAAATTGGGCATTTGCACTTTTTCGAGCAAATTGACCCCGACCACGCCGCTGTGTCCTTCTTTGGCTAGCCACACTTCTACAAAATTAGCCATCGCCGTAATTTGGTCGAGAAAACGCGGGGGTTTGATGCTATAGGCCGCGGGGGTCTTGTAGGGCATGTCGGGCGTTTTGCCGCCTTCAACATAATGACGGCTGAGGATGTCTTGCACTGGTTCGGTTTGTGGAAAATTTGCCATTGCGCGACGCACATGTCCATCTAAGTCGCCATCACGCAAACGGCTTGCCAATACGCGGCTAATACCAGTTCCTGATACAACCCCCAAAAAACCAGCCAGCGAAACTGCTTTTGCCAATTTCCAATCAGAAATTGCGACACCCATGCCGCCTTGAATAATTACAGGTAGATTCATTATTAAAATAAAGTTGCTACTAACCCATTTTGTTGGTAAGGGCATGGCATGCCGTGCCCCTATTATTGTCGCCTATTGATTTTACCAAGATAAAGAGCGCGTAACCGCAGCTTTTGCCAATTGTTTAGCACTTTTTTAACACGCGGTATAGTAGCCTAGATTATGACAATTAAAGCCATTATTTTTGATATCGGCGGGGTGCTATTGCGCACACTCGATTGGAGCAAGCGCTATGAATGGGAGCGCAAGCTCAATTTGCCGCATAATAGCCTCGAAGCCTTGGTGCATGGCACGACCCTGAACACCCAATTTGAACGTGGTGAACTGGCGTTTGAGGCATTTTGGCAAGAAGTTGGGCGGCGCTTGGGGGTATCAGCCGACCAAGTGACACAATTTCGTGAAGATTTTTATGCCGGTGACACCCTCAATCTTGAATTGCTGACCCAAATTCGCCAATGGCGCAAGGCTGGTTTCAAAATTGGCATTATTAGCAATGCCCCGCCCAGTTTGCGCATGACGTTACAGCACCGTTTGCATATTGTCGATGATTTTGATCATATTGTGATCTCGGCGGAGGTGGGCGTGCGCAAACCTCATGCCCGCATTTACGAAATGGCACTTGAGGGCTTAGACGTAACGGCGAAAGAGGCGGTGTTTGTTGATGATTTAACTGAAAACATCGACGGGGCGCGGGCGGCAGGGCTGCACGGGGTGCATTTTACCGACACCGCGCCTGCTGTCGCGGCGATTGAGGCGTTGTTAGTCTGAGGATTTGGTTCCCGCCGAAATCACCATTGTTCTCTTCCCAACGGGAAGAGAACAATGGTGATTTCGGCATTATTTCAGCCCACTTTGCACAAAGCTAGCGATAAATTGGCGCTGAAAAACGAGGAAAAGCACTAACAACGGCCACACCACTAATAGCGTGCCAGCCATAATCAGGCTCCATTCGGCGCCGCTTTCGCTCATTTGGGTGAATGAGGCCAAGCCGACGGTCAGTGTGCGGGTATCGACGCTGTTTGTCACGACCAAAGGCCACAAAAAATCATTCCAATGAGATGAAAGCGAGACGAGCGCAAATGCTGCCAAAGCTGGGCGGGCAGGTGGAATATACACATGCCACAGCGTTTGCCACCAATTTGCGCCGTCGATCTTTGCGGCGTCTTCATAATCGAGCGGCACCGTGCGAAAGGTTTGCCGCATGAGAAAAGTGCCAAAGGCGCTGGCCCAAAATGGCAACATGATGGCTACTAAATTGTTAAACAAGCCCAAACTGCGAATGGTGGCGTAATTTGGGATGATTAAAATGGCGATTGGCACGAGCAATTGCAGCAAAAACAACAAAAATAAGGCATCGCGCCCGGGGAACTTGAGCCGCGCAAAGACAAAACCAGCCAAGGTAATGGTGAGGATTTGCACAATTAAAATGCCAAATACCACGATGATGGTATTGCGATAGTAAGTGCCAAACGGGGCTGAATCGAGTGCTTTGAGAATACTGGCGAATGAAAATGAGCCGCCCCACCATGTACTGCCGATGCTAATGGGCACATTGGGTGGGCGAAAAGACAGCGCAATTGACCATAATAATGGCACTGCCCACAACAAACCTAGCCCAAACAACACGATCAAATTGAGCGATTGTGTCAATTTATTGCGCATCAAAACTCCGTTGGTCGGCAACAACCGTATTGGCGATGGTAAATATGATGAGCAATACCAGCAGCACCACCGTTTCTGCATAGGCTAGCCCTGAATCTTGAAAACGAAAATTGGTTTCGTAAATATTAAACAGTAGCAAATTGCTGGCG
>CAZLOF010000125.1:0-10085 GCA_964560745.1 uncultured Thermoflexus sp. | reverse complement strand
GCTATAACCTGGCATTGTTGTAGCGCTTTTTAAACTGACATGACCATCAACAATAACCGGCCAGCGAAATCGCACAAAACCATTTTTATTTTTTTCAGGCCATTTTGTTTTCATAAATGGATACACTAAAAATTCGCGCACCATTTGCGGCACTGTTGACGAGTTAAAAATAATCGGGGCTTGTATGCCATCAAAAGCCGTATTTGCAATCCACTCGGCATGCCCAGATGTTTTAGTCGCATTTATAAAAACAGTTCCCGCTGCTAAGTACTTTGGACTTAATGCCACTGGATATGTATCTTGAAATAAAGTTCTTGAACTTGTCGAGTTCATCATATCTTTTAAAGCATTTTGAAATCGTTTGTCTTTACGCCAATCAGAATCTGTCGAATAACTATCCCAGCTAGACGATAAATTTGAAACTAACTTGCCTGAGCCCACAGTTGAAGCTGCAGGCAAAGAATTTAGTCTTGAAAAAATCCAACGAATAGCTAATACAGCATCAGCACAATCTGTAGAAATTAAATTTTCTTTTAAAAATGTTGGAGAAACGTCTGATACTACCCACTCTGAGTATTTTTTTTCATACTCTTCACTCCAAGCATTTTCAGCTTTCCAAATGGCTGATTTCGCCTGCAGTGTTAAGAATAATACTAAAAAAGAAGTTACAAACTTAAACATAGTTTATTCGCAAACTTTTTTTGTGAACTCTTTAACGTCTTTATCATAGCTTTCAAAAGCAGATGATTTTTTTGTAACATGCAATGGTATAACTTGATTGTTTGCACCCATTTTAAACGACGCTTTGATCGTAATAAATGGCTTATCGTATCCCGATAATTTAACACAGTTTAAAAACACTGAATTACAAACACGGTCATAACGATGATTACAGTTATTAACCATTATTAATCTATCCTTTCACTGCTCCTACCATCAGGCCACGCACTAGTGCTTTTTGGGCAAAGGCGAAGAAGATGATGATAGGCACAATACTGATCATGCCGCCAGCGGCGATTAAGCCCCAAGGTAATTGAAATTCGCCGACCATAAGCTGAAGCACCACTGGCCAAGTGCGTGAGCTTTCGCTGTTGGTCAACATTAATGCAAATAAAAATTCGTTCCACGCGCCAACGGCAATCAGCACCGCTGTTGCTGCAATGCCAGATCGCGCCAGTGGCATCACCACGCGAAATAATGCGCCCAGCCGCGTGCAGCCGTCAATTCGGGCCGCGTCTTCTAAATCGGCGGGTACGGCATCAAAAAAGCCTTTAAGCATGAGCAAGCTCACCGGCATAAAAAATGTGGTGTAAGTAAGCGCCAAGCCCAATAAGCTATCGAGCAAACCAATATTACGCAACATAATATAAAGCGGCAATAACATCAACACCGCCGGAAACATGCGAATGGTGAGATAAAATGTAAGAATGCCGCCACGCCCACGAAAACGATACCGCGAGATACTATAAGCCGCAAATGTGCCCACCAGCAAACACAATACCACAGTCAAAGTCGTCGTAAAGGCGCTATTACGAAACATAGTGGTCACGCCTGATCGATTCCACAGCTTGACATAATGTTCGGTGGTTGGGTGCGTTGGAATATATTGCATCTCATTCGTCACAATATCGCTTTCGGGTTTAATCGATGTTAACGCTGTCCATACCAATGGCCCTAACGCAAAGACCAACATACATGCCACAATTACATATGCGATTGCGTCATACAGCCGCCGCATGGCTTTTTGAGAGTTTCGAAAGTTTTGAAAGGCCATAGTTGTGAATTACGAATTATGAATTACGAATTAAATTAAGCTTTACAAATTTGTAATTCGTAATTTTTAAGTATTTTTAGTAACGCCGCTAAATTTAAGATATAAAGTCGTAAATACCATCAAAATAAGCAACATGATGACAGACACCGCCGCTGCCGCGCCAAAGTTAAAGTTTTCGTATGCAATTTGAAAAGCATAAAGTGACAAGGTGAAGGTTGCCAACCCCGGTCCGCCATTGGTTAACACGATCATCAGATCTGGCGAGTTAACCAACCCAATCACCCGCAAAATAACCGCCGCCACAATGACGGGGGTGAGCATGGGGATGGTAATGGCGCGAAATTTTGCCCAGCCGCTGGCCCCATCAACCTCTGCCGCCTCATATAATTCTTCGGGGATCGATTGCAGCCCCGCGTAAAGCAACAAGGTAAAAAATGGCGTACCGCGCCACATATCCACCAACAACACAGCGGGCATGGCGGTGTTGGGGTCAGCAAACCAAGCACGATAACTCGTCAAAATGCCTAATTTGACCAAAATATCATTAATCACGCCCAAACGCGAGTCGAGCAAGAGCGCCCACATATGGCCTGCTACTACTGATGGAATCACCCAAGGCAATAACAACAGCACCCGCGCCAATGGCCCACCCTTCAAATTTTTACGGTTTAGCGCCAAAGCCACCACCAACCCTAAAAAAAATTGAGAAAATGCCCCACCAAATACCCACACAAAGGTATTTTTAATGATTACCCAAAAATCATCATCGGCAAACAATTCAGTATATTGCTGCAAACCTACAAATTTCATGCCTAATGCGGCCCGCAATAAATTAAATTGTTGAAAACTGAGATAAACGCCATAAAATACAGGGTAAACAATGACAGCAATGACCAATAATAAACTAGGTAACAATAATAAATAAGCCCAATAGCGACTTTCAGACAATTCGCCAAGCCAAGTTAATGGGTTTAACGAACGCCCCCTCCTTTCGGGAGGTAGAGTTTGTGAACTTTGTGAATCGGGCGGCAATGCGTTTTGAAGCATGTAATGAAGGTCTTAAATAACAACTCAAAAAAACACCGTCTGAAATTTCAGATATAAAAGATGATACTCGCAAAGTAAAATTTGTCAAGCCCATGAATTTTCTTCCAACGAAACCACCCCCACTTCTATCTGACCATATGTATGAAGTGCTAAGAGAGCGTATTTTGGGCGGGGCCTATAAACCCGGTCAAAGGCTAGATGTTGGGGCCATCGCCCAACAATTGGGGGTTAGCCAAACACCCTTAAAAGAGGCATTGGCGGCGCTGGCGCGTGAGGGATTGGTTGAAATTAAGGCTCGCAGTGGCACTTATGTCGCCCAGCTTGCCGCCCGCGACATGATCGAAGTATTCGACATTCGCATTTCGCTTGAACTGTTGGCATCCGAAACCTTGCTGACGCATGTCACCCTGTCCGATCTTCAATGGTTAAGCGATCAAGTGCAGGTGATTCAAGCCACCCAAACTCTCGACGAGCATTACCGTGAAAACGCCAAATTTCATCAGCGTTTGGTATTGCTCAGCGATAACCGAAAATTGGCCGAGCTATACGACCAGTTGCACGCCCATGTGCATATCGCTTTGGTTCACTTGGTCGCGCCCGGTTGGTGGCACGATTCACCCATCGAGGCGCAAGAACACACAGCCATTGTGGCCGCCATTCGCGCCAACAATGGTGATGAATTACGGGGGGCGATGCAGGCGCATTTACGTCGTTCACGGGCCACATTGGCGCGGCAGTTGGGGTAAGGAGTGATCGGCCCCCGATCTCTAACCACTGAACAAATCTCGCCGAAACCACTATCCTGCCATCCCCATTGGGGATGGCAGGATAGTGGTTTCGGGACACTACACCATCACCTCAATCAATTTCGGCCCTTGCGACTGCATCGCCCGTGTCATCGCAGCGTTAAATTCGTCGAGCGTGGTGGCGCGGCTGGCAGGCACACCCATGCCTTGCGCCAACTGCACAAAATCGAGCGTTGGCTGATCGATGCGCAACATGGCATCGGCCTTAGGGCCAGCCACTGTCATGCCCACGCTTTTCATCTCGCCCTGCAAAATGCGATATGCCCGATTATTAAACATAATCGTGGTCACATCTAATTGCTCACGCGCCATCGTCCACAATGACTGAAGCGTATACATCGCCGAGCCATCCGATTCTGGGTTAATGATTTTGCGACCCGGGCAAGCAATGGCCGCGCCCACCGCCACCGGCAGCCCCTGCCCAATCGACCCGCCAGTCACGGGCAATAAATCATGCTGCGGGGCATGTGCTAACAATGGGTCGGCCATCCGCCCTGATGTTACCGATTCATCGGCAAACACTGCCCCTTCGGGCAAATGCGCCGCCACCGATGCCCAAATCGTGTCGAGCGTCAGCGCCCCAGTCGGCATTTCGGGCTTGGTATAAGCCACCGCTACCAGCTCATGCGGGGCATTCACCGCCTCAGCCAAGGCCTCTAGCGCACCCAACACATCTTGCTCTAGCGTCGCCAGCGTGTGAATTTGGCAATCGGCGGGCCACAGTTCGCTGGGCAAATTGGGATAGCCGAAAAAGCCAACGGGTGCTTTGGCCCCCGCCAATACTAAATGTTGCGTGCCTTCCAATTGCTTCAGCGCTTGGGGGATGGGATATGCGATGCGCTCGATTTCAGGCACACCCGCACCGCGCTGAATCCGCGCCGT
The DNA here is from genome assembly GCA_964560745.1 of uncultured Thermoflexus sp. Classification (GTDB taxonomy): domain Bacteria; phylum Chloroflexota; class Anaerolineae; order J036; family Brachytrichaceae; genus AQU-03. The sequence continues at coordinate 5,576 of CAZLOF010000125.1, read as the reverse complement.
AAACCGATCGCTTAGCAGCTTAGCCCCCGTTGCTGCGCCAATTCGTGCCGCCAACACCATGCCGCGTTTGCTCAGTGCCACATGCCCAATATAAATCGTCACCCGCTCGCCGCGCCGCAACAATTCGGCGATACGATCCACCGTCACCGCATCGACTGGCGCAGGTTGCGGCAGTGTTAGCGGGCGCATAGGCGCACTCGACTCATTCCACATACAATCGCCCGGAAAAATAATTGTCGCCACTTGGCCCGGCGGCTGCATGGCTGCCACAATAGCTTCGGCCCCATCTTGGGGCACACTGGCGGCGCTGGTGCTGCGGCGAATCCAGCCACTCACGCCTCGCGCAATGCTTTCGATATCGCTGGTCAGCGGTGCGTCATATTTCAAATGCCAACTAGCGTGTTCGCCGACAATGTTAATCAGCGGGCTGTGGGCGCGGCGAGCGTTATGTAAATTAGCGATGCCATTGCCCAAGCCCGGCCCCAGGTGCAACAACGTGCAAGCGGGTGTGCCGGTCATACGGGCGTAACCATCGGCGGCCCCCGTGCATACGCCTTCAAATAATCCCAACACCGTCCTCATGCCCGGCACACGGTCTACCGCTGCCACAAATGCCATCTCGGAGGTGCCCGGGTTGGTAAAACACACATTGACCCCGCCATTGACGAGGGTTTGGATTAAGGATTCTGCGCCGTTCATAATAAAAAATGAGTGAATGAGCGATTTAGCAATCAGTCATTCACTCATTCACTCATTCACTCATTTAATTAAATTCGATCCCCTGTGCCAAAGGCAAATCTTTCGACCAGTTGATGGTGTTGGTTTGGCGGCGCATGTAGGCTCGCCAAGCATCGCTGCCGCTTTCGCGTCCACCGCCGGTGTTTTTTTCGCCGCCAAAGGCCCCGCCGATTTCAGCCCCACTCGTGCCGATGTTGACGTTGGCGATGCCACAGTCAGAGCCGTTGACCGAGAGGAATTGCTCGATTTGGCGCAGGCTGTCGGCGAAAATAGCCGACGACAAGCCTTGGGTCACGCCGTTTTGAATGGCGATGGCTTCATCGAGTGTATCGTAAGTCATGACATACAAAATGGGTGCGAAGGTCTCCTCGCGCACGATCTCGGTTTGCTTTGGCATGAGAATGATGGTCGGTTCGACATAATTGGCTCCGATGTCGGGCCGCGCCTTGCCGCCCACCAACACCGTGCCACCATCGGCCACAGCCTGTGCAACCGCGTGTAACATGCGCTGCACCGAGGTTTGCGACACCAGCGGCCCGACCAACGTTTTGGGGTCGAGCGGGTCGCCGATCGGCACCGTCTGATACGCCTTGACCAAGCGCTCGGTCAGCCCATTCACCACGCTGCGCTGCACAATAAGGCGGCGCGTGGTGGTGCAGCGTTGCCCAGCCGTGCCAACCGCGCCAAATACTACGCCGCGAGTGACCAAATTCATATCGGCGTTTTCGGTCACAATAATGGCATTGTTGCCGCCCAATTCGAGCAAGCTGCGGCCCAAGCGCCCTGCCACCGTTTGCGCCACTTTGCGCCCAGTGTTGATCGAGCCGGTAAATGAGACCAACGGCAAACGTTCATCGTTGGTCATCCATTGCCCAATTGCGCCATCGCCGACGGTGAGGGTGAAAATGCCGCTTAGGCCATGCTCAGCCATGACACGGTTGCACAAATGTTGCACTGCCACCGCCGTCAGTGGCGTCATTTCACTTGGCTTCCACACCACCGTATCGCCACACACCGCCGCCAAAGCCGCATTCCATGACCATACCGCCACCGGAAAATTGAAGGCAGTGATGACGCTGATCGGGCCGAGTGGATGCCATTGCTCATACATGCGGTGATTAGGGCGTTCGCTGTGCATGGTCAGGCCATACAATTGGCGCGACAAACCCACCGCGAGGTCGCAAATGTCGATCATTTCTTGCACTTCGCCCAAGCCCTCGGCGCGAATTTTTCCCATTTCGAGCGAGACCAATTCGCCCAACGGCTCTTTATATTCGCGTAGCAAATTGCCCAATTGGCGGATGATTTCGCCACGTTTGGGCGCAGGCATATTGCGCCATGTCACAAAACTGGCTTGGGCATGGGCCACCACCGCATCATAGGCGGCGCGGTCGGCGGGCAACACTTGGGCAATGGCCTCACCCGTTGCTGGGTTATACGACGTAATGGGCGCTGTATCGGTGCGCAGCCAGCCATCTGGCCCAGCGCACACCCCGGCGTTCACTGCCGTAAGGTTAAGTTTTTCGAGAAGTGACTTCATGACGGCTATTTTACAGTTGAGAAGTTGAGTGTTAAGAGTTGAGTAACCTCACACTCTCAACACTCAACTCTTAACTTTCAACTTCTTTGCAAAAGCGCCACACTATAAAACTCATACGAAGCGGCGCGGTCGGGCACGTCAACGACGTGGACGGTAAAGCGACAAGGCAGGCCGTTGTCGGGGCAATGGGTCGTCCACCAAGCGCGGTAGGCCTTGAAATAGGCGGCGCGGAGACGGTCAATTTCTGTGGCATAGCCGAGTGGGTCAACAAACGGGTTGGGTGATTTTGGCTGACAGCCGAATACATGCATCTCGATAAAGTCAAGCTCGGCCAGCGATTGGCAAATACCGGCCTCGCGCACCCATTTTTGCCAACATTCAAACACCAGCGGGATCTCGCGTTCTGGGTCCATCGTGACCAATTCGTCAAGCCCAAGCACGCCCTTGGCGCTGTAGCCGCCGGTCAGCCCAGCAAAATAAATCTTGAGGCCGCCGTCGGGTTGTTGCTCGGTCACCAAATTCGACAGCTCTGGCGTTTCGCCTTCGCTGTAATAAGTTAATTTTCCACGTTTTTTAATGTTAAAAGCCATAATTAGAGATTAGGGATTGAGGAACATGAGTCATGAGTCACGAGCACAATGCATCACTGGTGACTTGTGACTCATGACTCATGTTCCTCAATCCTTAACTACGCTTGCAAAGATGGTAGCCGCCAATAAGCTGGCGGCGCATTGAGCCAGTCGGGGCTGGCGAGACCGTCGCGGTCATAAACGATCGCGCCATTGCGCACGGTTAGGGCGCATTCGAGTTTTTGCGAGCCGCGCAACCGCGCCCGCCCACAATCCACAAAGCCAAATTCGCCATGCAGCAAGTTGATCACCGCCACATCGGCACATGCCCCCACCGACAAATGCCCCAATTCGGGGTGCCCAATTTCGTTGGCGGGTGTCACTGTTGAACGATAGATGACTTCTTGCAGCGGCATTCCCAAATTCAAAATTTTGCTCATGGTCGTAATCATGTCAATGACAACGCCATGCACATTGCCTGTATGCAAATCGGTGCTGATCGAATCGGGATAAAAACCCTTTGCCATCGCGGGGGCGGCATTGCGAAACCAAAAACTGCCCGCGCCATGCCCAAGATCGAAGATCACGCCGCGTTTGCGAGCCTCGATCAAGGCTGGGTTGACATAGCCATCGGGTTTGCCATCGGGCAATAAAATGGGAAATTGTTGCGCAAAAACGTGGGTGTGGATATCACCCGGACGCGCTTTTTCGAGGATGAGTGCCTCGTAACTGCGTTCAGGCAGACGCGGCCAAAAGTCATACATGACGTGGCGTTTGCACATTTCGGCGGCGCGAATGGCCTGATCTACCGCCGCCCAAGGCGTGTGCAAATCATCCCAAGGCAAGCGCGTCCAATAATGTGCGGTTTTGATACCGATACAGATATCGGGGTGCATCAGCACCATCGAAGCGGCCAATTCAGGGTCAAAATTACGCGGGTCTTGCTCAAATTCACCCAACATGCCGTCGTTGACGATATTGATATAGGCAAAAATGCGGGTTTTTTGGCGGTCAATGCATGTATTCTTAAAATGCAAAAAGTGCCGCGCACCCGCCGTGCCGGTGTCTACCATTGTCGTCACACCAGATCGAAACGAATGGGCATCGGCGACCACGCTCAAACCTTCGGGCGCACCTTCGGGGGCGCGGGTGTGATAAACATGCACGTGAATGTCAATCAGGCCGGGCGTGACATAACGCCCACCCACATCCACCACTTTGGCGGCGAGCGCTGGGTTAATGTCAGCCTCGACAGCGGCGATGATATTGCCCCGTATTGCCACATCCATCTTGCCGTCAATATGGTTTTTCGGGTCAATGACATGCCCGTTTTTGATTAATAAGTCGTAATTAGAAGGATTCATAAATTTAAATTGTAGAGAGACGGGCCGGTGGCCCGTCTTCCGGCGGATTGTCTGCCGACACCCAAAAGACGGGTCACCGACCCGTCTCTCTACGATCAACTTAAAATTTCAATCAAACGATTCAACACAATCTCAGCTTCGTCGCCCTCAAGCGACATTGGGTTGAGGTAAATGTCGTTGGCTTTGCCCGGGCTGACAGCAATGGCAGGATCACCCGCCATCAATTTGGCGATAATGGCATCACGATCATACGGCGGGTCAAACACCACACGGGTGCGCGGCAACGGCTGACCAGCCTCGTTGGGCCACGAGCGCTCGGCGCACACGCCCGGAATACCGCATAATGCCTCATTCCATTTTGCCACCACCCGCTCATCCTTGAGCAACCGCGCCTCGTGGTCGAGCGACAAATAACGCTTGACTGCCGCCAACAACCCAGCCATTTCCTCTTTGCCCACCTTCATGCCACGCCCAACGCTATGGTTGGGGCTGCCATTCATTGCCATTGCGCCGATGAGTTCAGCACTGCCCACACACAAGCCACTGGCCTGCGGGCCACGCAGGTCTTTGCCGCCGCTAAAAATTGCCATTGTCGCGCCCATTTGGGTGAATTTCCACAGGTTTTCGACCGGCGGCAGTTGCGCTGCCGCATCCACAATCACCGGTACGCCCCGCGCCTTGGCGATCTCAATCACCTTTGCCAAGGGCAAATCACCGATGCCGGTCATTGCGCCCTGAAACCAAAATACGGCAGCGGTGCGCTCATTAATGGCATGACCCAATTCCCATTCATGCGTATGCAGGGCGGTGCCAATTTCAACCACTTTGCCCCCCGCTGCGCGAATGGCGTGATCGTAACCGTTGCGGTGCGACTTATGCACAATAAATTCGGTTTTGGGCATGCCTGTCGTGTCGGGCAATTGCTGAATGAAGGCCGGGTTTTTGCCCGCCATCAGCGCCGCCGCTGCCAACGTAATACCCGCTGAGGCCCCAGTGGCAACAAAAGCCGCCTCGTTATGGGTGAGTTTGGCGATCTGCGCCCCAACACGGCGCTGCATGTCGTCTAATTCAATATGATAGCGTGCCGCATCTTGCATCGCCTCCAACACTTCTGGCGGCATCACCGAGCCGCCCAAGCGCGTCAGTGTGGCGCTGGCATTAATCAACGGACGAATTCCAAGGTCAGTATGAATACTCATGCTGAATATTGTATAAGGGCAGACCGGTGGATGTGGCGAAGTATGTTTCTTTAGGGGAAACGAAATGATGTTATGCGTATTCGCAATTCTTATACTTTTCTAGAGGTTTTCGCCGATTGCACTATATCCCTTGCCAAGCGTAGCTTGGCAAGGGATATAGTGCAAT